>VFKT01000316.1 GCA_009885395.1 Deltaproteobacteria bacterium
CGCGCTGCCGGCGCTCAAGACCAGCACTGGCCGACCGACCGGGGCGATCTATGGCTTCGCCGGCATGCTGCTCAAGCTGCGACGCGAGCGGCTGGCCGACCGCATCGCCGTGGTGATTGACGCTCCGGGAGGCAGCTTCCGCCAACAGCTCGACCCCAACTACAAGGCGAACCGGGAAGCGATGCCCGACGATCTGCGGGCTCAGATCCCCTACATCAAGCGGATTGTTCAAGCACTCGGCCTGCCTTTGCTCGAAGTGGCTGGCGTCGAGGCCGACGACGTGATCGCAACCCTCGCTGACCAGGCCGTCAAGGATGGCTACACGGTCGAGGTCGTGACCAGCGACAAAGATCTGATGCAACTGGTCGGGCCAAGCCTGCGGCTCGTCGACACCATGAACAACAGGACCACCGGGCCCGACGAGGTTCGCGAACGCTTCGGGGTCGGTCCTGAAAACGTGCCTGACGTGCTCGGCCTGATGGGCGATGCGGTCGACAACATCCCCGGCGTGCGCGGTATCGGGGAAAAGACTGCTCGCCGTCTGCTGGAGCATTTTGGCTCGATCGATGCGCTTTATCAGAGGATTGACGAAATCGACGGGCTCGGCTTGCGTGGTGCCGCAAGAGTTCGGCAACAACTCGTCGAAGGTGAGGCGGAAGCGCGTCGCAGCCGGGAGCTGGCGACGGTGCGCCGCGACGTTCCTCTTGATCTTGCACTCGAGGGCCTGGCGGCGGGTGAGCCCGATCGGGCAGAACTCGTTACGCTTGCCGGCGAGCTTGAGTTTGCGCGATTGCTTGACGAAGCCGGGGCAGGTGCAGCCGCCGCCGACAGCGCGTCGGTCCCCGAGCGTCCGGGCCGCGTGGCAACGATTGAACACACGGATCCGGCCGGCCTTCAGCGCTGGCTCGATCAGGAGGCGCCCTTGGCCTTTGTCTGCCTGCGGGAGGACGACACCGGGGCGCTGATCTTCGCCTTGGCGCGTGCCGCCGGTGCCGGTCAGGGTGCCGATGCTGGTGCGGATGTCGGGGCCGGTGCCGGTGTCGGGCAGCGTGCCGATGCTGGTCCTGGTGTGGGTGCCGGTGCGGATGCCGCTGTCATCGCGGATGCCGCTGCCGGTGCCGCCGCGGGGAATGGCATCGAGGTGCGCGTCGCCTCGTTTGCGGGCCCGCGGCCGACGCCCGGGGCGGCTGTCGGGACCAGCGGCATGCTCTTCCCCACCGAGGCCGCGCCACCTGTCGCGGTCGCAGCAAAGGCGACGCCGGAGGCGGCCGCACTCCTGCACCGGATCCTCAAAGGTCAAGCGCGTGGCCGCGTCTGGGTGGAGGATTTGAAGGCACTACTGCGCGTCCACGACATCGATCTCGATTGGCCGCTCAAGGAACTCGGCCAGAGTGAAGTGCTTGACGCCCGCCTGGCTTCGTATCTGGTCGATCCCTCACGCCGCGGCCACGATCTCCTGGCGGTCTGCCGTGCGCGAGGCCTTGAGGCTCCCGGCGGGACCGCCGCCGACGCTCCAGCCGAGCCGACAACCGCCTTGCAAACGCGGCCTGACGACCCCGCCGTTGCGAAGCCCGGCACCGGGGATCGCGATCCCGCAGGTCGCGCTATCGTCGTGCCAGGCGACACCGCCCTTGCGAAGCTTGGCACCTCGGCTCTCGCCGCGGCCAGCCGCGCGGCCGCTCTTCTACGCGTCGGCGAGCGCCTTGCCGACGAGATCGGGCAGGGCCCGCTGCGCACGCTCTTCGTCGACGTGGAGATCCCGCTCGCCCGGGTGCTGGCCGGAATGGAGGCACGCGGCATCCTGGTCGAGCGCCGGATCCTCGAAGAGGTCGGTTCTGAATTTAAAACTGAAGTCGTCCGGCTCGAGGCGCGCATCCATGAACTCGCCGGCGGCCCCTTCAACGTCCAGTCGAACTTACAGCTCCGCGAGGTCCTCTTTGAAAAGCTCGGTCTCTCAACGCAAGGAGTCAAGCGCGGCAAGACCGGACTCTCGGTCGATGCCGAGGTGCTCGGCCGGCTCGCCGAAGAGCACGAGATCGCCCGGCACCTATTGGCGCACCGCTCGCTCTCGAAACTGCTCTCAACCTATGTGACAGGTCTCCTCGATCTGCTCAAGACCGATGACGCCCGCATCCATACGAATTTCAATCAGACCGTCGCCGCCACCGGTCGCCTTTCATCCAGCGACCCGAATCTGCAGAACATCCCCGTCCGCACAGCCGAGGGCCGCCGCATCCGGGCCGCCTTCGTGGCGCCGAAGGGCAGGTGCCTGCTTTCGGCCGATTATTCCCAGATCGAATTGCGTTTACTGGCGCATCTCACCGGCGATCCGGTTCTGGTCGAGGCCTTTCGCGCTGGCGAGGATATTCATATTCGCACCGCCGCCGAGGTCTTTGGAGTGGCGCTCGACGAGGTCACGTCGCAGATGCGTAGCCGTGCCAAGGTCGTCAATTTCGGCATCCTCTACGGGATGGGGGCACAACGGCTGGCGCGTGAGTTCTCGGTCACGGTGAAAGAAGCCGAAGGCATCATCGGACGCTACTTCGAACGCTATGGTTCTGTCCGGGCGTATTCGGAACGGTTGATCGCCGAGGCGCGCGAGCGGGGCTTCGTCGAAACATTATATGGACGGCGGCGTCCGCTGGCCGATCTCGCGGCGCGTCAACCCGCTCTTCGGCAGGCGGCCGAGCGCATGGCCTGGAATACGCCGATCCAGGGCACCGCGGCCGACCTGATGAAAATCGCGACGCTCGGCGTCGAGCGAAGCCTCGCGGCACGCGGCGGCACGGCCCGCCTTCTGCTGCAAGTGCATGACGAACTCCTCCTCGAGGTGGATGAAGCCGAGGTCAACGAAATCGGCTTGCTGGTGCAGCAGGATATGGAAGGTGTAGCAGCACTCGCTGTGCCACTCGTCGTTGATCTGCGGCACGGGCTGAACTGGGCTGAAGTCCATTGAAGATTCTTAGCAAGACGTCGTCTGATGCGGGGGGGCGGGATGATGCAGAACTCGTGCAAGAGGCGGTGGGGGGCGACCGGGAGGCGTATGCGGAACTGGTCCGGCGCTACCAGAGGCGGGTGCGTGCGGTGGTAACGGGCATGGTGCGCGACCCCGAGGTCGCCCTCGATCTCACGCAGGAAGCCTTCCTCAAGGCATGGCGTTCGCTGCCGCGTTTCAATGCCGAGTCGAGCTTCTACACCTGGCTCTACCGGATCGCTGTCAATCTTACGATCGACTACAAACGCCACGAGCGCCGCCAGCCGCTGCTCGAGACCTCGATTGGCGATGCGGCCGAGTCCACCTCGCTGCTGGAGCGGGTGGCGGATGAAAGTCCGGCCGCCGATCCCGAGCAGGCGGTGCAGGGCGAGGAACTGCGCGAGCGGATGCGCGACGCGATCGGCGATTTGACCCCGGACCATAAGGCGGTGATACTGCTGAGAGAGGTCGAGGGCCTTTCTTACGAAGAGATCGGTCTGGTCATGCAATGCTCGAAGGGCACAGTGATGAGCCGTCTCCATTACGCACGCAAGAAGCTGCAGGCGTGCCTCGGGGACTGCGTATGACGTGCCAGGATATCAACCGGATTCTTGAGCCGTTTCGCGACGGCGAGTTGGATGCTCGCGCGATGCGCGATGCGGCCCTGCATTTTGTCCGCTGCGCGAGTTGCTCGCAGGCGTTGGACGAGCAGGAGCGAATTGCCGAACTGCTTCGGGAGACGGTTGGAGCTTCCGACCCCGATTCGGAGGCACTCGACGATGGCGCCGACGATGGTCTTGTCGTGCGAGGAGTGATGCAGGCGATCGAGGCCGAAATGAGCGGCGGGTTTCGCCTGGCCGCAGCGACCGTCGGCTCTCGCGGGATGCTGCTCGGCCGGCACCGGCGCGACGCGCAAGCGATAGGGGACGATCCGGCCGCGATGAAC
>VFKT01000029.1 GCA_009885395.1 Deltaproteobacteria bacterium
CGCTTCGTCAAGCAAGATGGCATGCTGCCCGGTCATCCCGATCCGTTGATTCCGGGCGTTGAAATGGCTTCGGGTTCGCTCGGCCATGGTCTCGGGATCGGTGCCGGGCTGGCGCTGGCCGCCCAGCGCGAAGGTGCTTCCTGGTTGACTTTCGTCTTGCTGGGCGACGGCGAGTGTCAGGAGGGTTCGGTCGCCGAGGCCGCCTGTTTCGCCACCCAGCAGGGTCTGGATCGTCTGGTCGCCATCGTCGATCGCAATGGCCTTGGCTCGACCGATTTCACCCGCAACGTCATGGCACTGGCGACCACGCGCGAGCGTTGGCTCTCGGCGGGCTTCGAGGTTCGCGAACTGAATGGCCACTCGTTCCATGCCCTGTTCGGCGCCCTCTCCGATCTGCGTTCCCGCCCACCGGGGCGACCGCTCGTGTTGCTCGCCGATACCGTCAAGGGGCGCGGCGCGTCTTTCATGGAGGGTTCGCCGCTCTGGCACCACCGGATGCCACGCGGCGAAGAGGTCGAGCGCGCCCGACTTGAACTCGGCGGTGGCGATACCGGCGCTTTCCTCGCCTCGCTGGCGACCCAGACCACACCAGGAAGGGAGTCCCTGAAATGAGCCACGATCCGCGCGATGCCGTTTTTCGTGCACTCGGCGCAATTTTCGAGTGCGACCGATCGGCGATGCTGCTGACCAACGATATGGGAGCTCTCGGTGTAGACCAGCTTCGCAGCCGACACCCCGAGCGTGTAATCAATGCTGGTATTGCCGAACAGAACTTGATTTCGGTTGCAGCCGGCCTCGCGATGGCGGGCCGGACAGTTTTCACCTGGGGCATCCTCTCCCATATGACGGCGCGCTGTTACGAGCAATTACGTCTTGACGTTTGCCTACAGGCTTTGCCGGTGATCGGCCTGGCGTCGGGAGCCGGTCTTTCCTACGGCGTCGACGGACCGACCCATCACGGGATCCACGATCTCGGGCCGCTGCGCGCCCTGCCCGGCCTGGCGATCTGGAACCCTTGCGACGCGACGATCGCCGAGGCCGCCGTCCTCGAGGCGCATCGCGTCGGCGGTCCTGCTATTATCCGGCTTGATAAAGAGGCGCCCGAACCGGTGCATGATCTGGTTCATACCAAAATCGCTACCGGGCTCTCAGTGCTCCGGGCCGGCGAAGATATCACGCTCGTCGCCACCGGCTGCTCGGTCCATCGAGCTCTCGTCGCGGCAGACCGTCTCTCCACATTTGGGATCTCGGCGCGGGTTGTCGACCTCTTCCGGCTCAGTCCCCTCGACGAGGGCCTGCTACTCGGCATCATCAGCGAAACGCCCGTGCTGGTCTCGGTGGAAGAGCATGCCCGCACCGGTGGGCTCGCGAGCCTGCTGGCGGAGCGGATCGCATCGAGTGCCCACGCGCCCCGCTTCCGCGCTCTGGCGATGGACGACCGGCTGCACCTCGGCGTGACGACCCGCGAATGGGCCGAGACCCATTACGGCCTCGGAAGCGAGGGCATCGTCGCGACCGTACTCGAGTTGGTCGCTCCCGCGCGCCGGGCCGGCCTGCGGGCTGCCCGACGCGGTGGACTGTATGAAAATCAGAGAGTGGCATGAGGCAGGTATCACTTGGCTCCCGCGACCGGGAAATCGGGGTCGGCGCCATCGGACAAGGCACGGCGATGGAGTTTTGCGCCAATGCCGGAAGCCTGCGCCAGGCCGTGCGATTGCTGCATCGCGGTGCCGAGCTCGGCATGACGCTGGTCGATACCGCGCCCAGCTACGAATTCGGACTGGCCGAGGCGGTGGTCGGACGCGCGCTCCAGGAGAATCGCTCCCGCTTTGTAGTTGCTACAAAATTCCCGCCTGAATGCTCGGCACCAGACGATCTCGTCCGCTCGGTCGAAGGCAGCATACGGCGCCTGCGCACGACGGCGATCGATCTTTTGCAAATCCACTGGCCCCATCCGAAGATTCCATTCGACGAGACCCTCGGCGCAATGACGCGCCTGGTCGAACGCGGTTTGGTACGGGCACTCGGGCTTGGCAATTGCACCGTTGATCAGGTCCTGCAGGCGCTGGCGAGCGAAGCGGCACCGCACCTGGCCTCGGTGCAGCAGGAATTTTCGTTGGCACAGCGCAGTGCTGCCGAGGGTCTGCTGCCGCTTTGCCGTGAGCATGGTCTGACGCTGCTCGCCTACAGCCCGCTCGGCCGTGGCCGGGTTCTGGTGCGGGGCTCCGGTTCTGTACTGCTCGCGCAGATGGCGCGCCGCCTTGGCACCAACCCGGCAGCGACCGCACTGGCCTGGCTGGCCAGCGATCCGGATGTGATCCCGATTCCCAGGGCCGCCTCCGAGGGCCACCTCGAACAAAACGCCGGTAGCGGTGACCTGATTCTTGCAGATGACGATCGCCTGGCGCTCGCGCGCGCTTTCGAGCCACGGATCGAGGAAATCGAGACGGGGGAAATTCGGGTTGGAGACGACGACCCGGCCCATCCCACCTACACCACGCTCGACGAGGCTCGCGCCAATCGGCTCGGCCTCGTACCCGGACCCGCAGAGCTCGCCGAACGCATCGCAGCAGGAGAATTGTTGAAGCCGGTACGGGTCGCAGCGCTGCATGATCCTGGAGCCGACGGCGGTCGCTATCGCCTGCTCGAAGGCCGAATCCGCTACTGGGCATGGGTCATCGCCTTTGACGGTCAGCGCGCCATTCCCGCCATCGTCGAGGAATCGGGATTGGAGAAGGCGGCATGAGCCTGGCGCGCGCAAGCTTGCAAGACGTTGAAGTCGAGAACGGCTTTCGCCGTGCCTCCGAGGACGAACGCTACGGAATCGACACCTGGGCGAGCGATGGCGAAAGCCGATCGCGCTCGCACCTGCTCGATCTGCTCCGGGCAGCACCCATTCCCGACGAACAACTCCTGTCGAATCTCGGACTTTTCCTCGAGTCGAAGAGTCTCGCCCGCCTGCTCTTCATGGACGAACTTTTCCGGCGAATCGTCGGCGTGCAGGGTGTGGTGCTGGAATTGGGAACACGTTGGGGCCAGAATGCTGCCCTCTTCGCAGCCTTGCGCGGCATCCACGATCCCTTCAACCGGCATCGCAGGATCGTCGCCTTCGATACCTTCGATGGTTTTCCCGGCCTCTCGACGGCCGACGGTCAGGCCGATCTGATGAAACTCGGCAATCTTGCCGTCACAGAAGGCTACCCAGATTTCCTGCGCGACGTGCTACAGACCCATGAAAATCTGGCACCACTTTCGCATATACCAAAATTTGAAGTCCGGGTGGGCGATGCAACGCTCGAATTACCCCGCTATCTGCAAGAGCGACCCGAAACCATCGTCTCACTCGCCTATTTTGACTTCGATCTTTACGAGCCGACGCGGCGTTGTCTCGAATTGCTTCGTCCGCGCCTCGTGCGAGGCAGCGTGCTCGCCTTCGACGAGCTGAACGACCCTGATTCGCCGGGCGAGACCCTCGCCCTGATGGAAACCTTCGGACTCGGCAACATTCGACTGGAACGGCCAGCCTATTGTTCGCGGGTCTCTTTCTTCGTCATGGAGTAGTTTTAATATGCTCGATTTATCGATTCTGACCGCCCTGCGTGGCCGCCGGGCGCTTGTGACCGGAGGGACCGGCATGGTCGGCCGCGAGGTCGTTGACCGGCTGGTCGAGGCCGGTTGCATCGTGCGTGTGGCCTCGCTCGACGAAATGCGACCGAATGCGCACGCCGAATATCTGCGCACCGACCTCACGGATGCGCGAGCTTGCGACGCGGCGGTCGCGGGCAATGAACTGGTCCTCCATATCGCCGGCATCAAGGGATCAGTTTCGGTAACGACTGCACGGCCGGCAAGTTTCTTCGTGCCGCTGCTGCTGGTGAACACGACGCTGCTCGAAGCGGCACGCCGGGCGCAGATACCAAAATTGGTCTACACCAGTTCGATTGGCGCCTACCCGAGCCGTGAGCGCTTCGTCGAAGAGGATGCCTGGGCTGGTGAGCCGATGGATACCTTCCCCGGGTGGGCCAAGAGAATGGGCGAATTGCAAATCCAGGCCTACCGACGTCAGTACAATCAAACCGGCTGGTCAATCGTGCGTCTCACCAACGTCTACGGCATCGGAGACAATTTCGACCCGGCCAGCGCGATGGTGATTCCGGCTTTGATGGCGCGCGTCGCTGCCGGCGAGGACCCGCTCGTGGTCTGGGGCGACGGTTCTGCCATACGAGAGTTCGCGTGGGCCGGCGATATCGCCGAGGGCATCATCCGGGCGCTCCATTTCGGCACGGCGGGTGAGCCGATCAACCTCGGCACGGGAGAAGGCATCACGATCCGGCAGTTGGTCGAGACCCTGGCCGAGGTGGTTCCTTTCCGCTTCGAATTCGACCCTTCAAAGCCGGCCGGCTTCCCCTGCCGCATGATGGACGTCACCCGCGCCCGCGAGCAACTCGGTTTTGTCGCCACAACCCCGCTGCGCGAGGGTCTGGAACGAACCTGGCGATGGTTTACCGAGAACCAGAACGAACACCAGATGAAACAGAATTATTTTCAGGAGTGCGCGTGATGGAAATTCACGAAACCCGCCTGAAAGGCGTCCATCTCATCAAGCCACCGACCATCTACGAAGACTTCCGTGGCTCGTATATCGAGACCTATAACCGACGCATCTACCGGGCCTCGGGGATCGATATCGATTTTGTGCAAGACGATATTTCCATTTCGCATCGCAATGTATTGCGCGGCCTGCACGGCGACCAGAGCACCTGGAAGCTGATCAGTTGTCTGCACGGCAAGTTCTACCTGGTGGTGGCCAACAATGACCCCTCCTCTTTGCAGTACCGGCGGTGGGAAGCCTTCACCCTGTCTGACCAGAATCGTCTGCAGGTATTGGTACCGCCGCGCTTCGCCAATGGTCATGTCGTGCTCAGCGAGAGCGCGATCTTCCATTACAAACAATCCACGGAATACGACCGGGCCGGGCAGTTCACGCTGCTTTGGAACGACCCCGACCTCGCCATCTGGTGGCCCGTTCGTGATCCGATCGTCTCGCAACGGGATGCGGGGATAGCGGCTTAGGGCGGCGGCACCGGACGTGCATGGAGTCTCTGCGATGAAGTTGGAAGGCAAGAAAATTCTCGTGACTGGCGGTTCCGGTTTTCTGGGTGACGCCCTGATTCGGCGCCTGCTCAGCCAGGGCTGTTCCGTGCGGACCACCGTCCACGAACATCCGGTCCTGATGGAGCATCGACTGCTC
Source organism: Deltaproteobacteria bacterium (assembly GCA_009885395.1). GTDB lineage: Bacteria > Desulfobacterota > Binatia > UBA12015 > UBA12015 > SXLG01. The sequence goes on from VFKT01000029.1 coordinate 5,252, forward strand.
GAGTTGATCGGTGCCAATTTGATGGTTTTCGGAGATTGCGAACGCGCCGTCGCAGACTGCGATATCGTCTTCCATTGTGCCGCCGTGACCTCGGGCGCGGCCGTGATCGTTTCGCGACCGCTCGCTCACGTCACGCCCAACGTGCTGATGAACACATCTCTGCTGGAGGCCTCGTACCACTCCGGAATCGAGCGCTTTGTCTTCCTCTCCAGCGGCGCGGCCTACCCCGACACGGGCGAGCGTCCCGTCAGGGAAGACGAAATGCATTCCGGCCCGCCGCCTGCGGTCTATTTCCCGGTTGCAACAATGAAACGCTTCACCGAGCAGCTCTGTGAAATGTGGGCGACTCGCGCCCGGCCGCCCATGAGCACGGTGGTGGTACGACCGTCGAACGTCTACGGGCCGGGCGATAAATTTGATCCGCTCACCTCGCACGTCACCGCAGCCCTGATTCGCAAGGTGGCGCTACGCTTGTCGCCGCTTGAGGTCTGGGGAACCGGCGATGATGTCCGTGACCTGATCCATATCGAAGATTTTCTTGATGGACTGCTGCTCGCAGCCGAAGTCGATGCGCCCCATTTCGCCGTCACCATCGCTTCGGGCCAGGGCACGTCGGTGCGAGAGGTGCTTCAGACGCTACTTGAGATCGACGGCCGGAGCGGTGCCGAGTTGCGCTTCGATCCGAAGCGACCCAGCACCATCCCCGTGCGACTTTTCGATGTGACGCGCGCCCGCGAGGTATTGGGCTTCGAAACACGGCGTGGGCTGCGCGACGGCCTGGCCGAGACGTTGGCCTGGTTCCGGAAGCAGGGGAGTTCCGGCAAGGCGCTGCTGCAGGCACCGCTGGAGTTTCGCCGTGCCTCCTGAGTCGTTGCCGCCCGAAAGCCCGCCTTTCGCCGCCCCGCCAGGGGATGGAATTCTGGTCTCTGCCCTCGTTTCGACCTACGGCGCCGAGCGTTTCATGGAGGGCCTGCTGGAGGATCTCGAAGGGCAATCGATTCGCGATCAGCTCGAAATCATTGTTGTCGATTCGGCATCGCCCGGGCGGGAAGGCGAGATTGTCCGGGCGTGGCAAAAGCGCTACGACAATATCGTTTATCTCAGGACCGACAAGCGCGAGAACGCCCATTGCTCGGTGAATCGTGCCTTCCGCATGTCACGCGGGCGCTATATCACCCCGGCGGCAACCGACGACCGTCACCACCCACGCTGTTTCGAGCGTCTGGTCGCCAGGCTCGAGGCCGATCCGACCGCCATGCTGGCGTGGGGCGATAGCGCCGTCACCTGCACCGAGAACCAAAGCTTTACCGAGGCCGATGTCATTGGTTGGTTCCTCTGGCCTGAATACGATCTGCGGACGCTCTTCGATTGTTGCATCATTGGTCCCCAGCCTTTGTATCGTCGCGAATTACACGAATGGCACGGCGGCTTCGATGAAGGCATGCTGGTCGCCGGCGACTATGAGATGTGGCTCCGCGCTGCCGCCGCCGGGCATCGGCTGGTGCATGTGCCGGAACTGCTTGGGCTCTACCTGCAGAACCCGCGCGGCAACGAATATTCCAATCAAAAACTCTGTGCCGAAGAATCCGAACGGGCTCGCCTGCGGCATTGGGGTGTGCGTTGGGGAACACGCCCGGAGCCCCGTTCCAGTTTTTTTGTTCCGGCAGGAGCGTCCCTTCGGGGTCCGGTTCGCGCTCCAGCCACAGCGGCACCGCCGCCCTCGCCCACCTCGACGCCCCCCGGGGAGTCGAGGACGGCGGTGCCGACCCAAGCTCCCCCATGCCTGACGAAGAGCACGCCCGAAACGTTCTTGTCGAGTGCGCTGCCGAGGACGGCGGTGCCGACCCAAGCGCCCCCACGCAGGGACAAGAGTGTGGGATTTCCTTGCGTGACTGTAGTGGTCCCCACCCGGAATCGCCCGGAATGGCTGCTGCGTGCCGTCAGCAGCGCCCTCGCCCAGCGCGATATCGAGGTCGAGGTGATCGTCGTCAATGACGGCGGTTCGTCGGTCGAAGAGAGCCTGCTCAAGCTCGATGCCGGAAGCCGGCTTGTTTCCCTCCGTCTGCCTCTCGCCCGGGAGAGGTCGGCGGCTCGCAACGTGGGCTTGGCACTCGCGCGGAACGAATGGATCACCTTTCTCGATGACGATGATTGGTGGAATGAGGATCATTTGAGCGGCTTGCTCGAGCACGCCCGGCACGCGCGGGCGCGAATCGTCTACTCCGATGCCCGTATGGTCCTGGAAGAACCCCGGCCCGGCGCGCCTGCGGGCTATGCCGCGACGGGCGAGCAGATCATGACGCTGCCGAACTTTGATCGGACAGAGCTCCTGATCGGCAATTTCATCCCCATCCTTTGCGCCCTGGTGCATCGCGATTGTTTTGCTGAGGCGGGCGGCTTCGATGAATCGCTCTCCACCCATGAAGACTGGGATCTTTGGCTGCGACTCTCGTCGCGCAGCAGCTTTCATCACGTGCCGCGCGTGTCTGCGAATATTTCATGGCGCGACGACGGCAGTTCCACAACCAGCTCGCGCCACGACGATTTTGCGCGCACCTGCGCGCTCATCCACGAACGCTACCGCCCCGAAGCGGAGCGTTTTCCGGGCGTCGTCGAGGCGCAGCAGCGCTACCTCGACGCCATGCGCGCCCGGCACGCGGCGACCGCACGCCGGCCCCACGTCGGTGTGCCGACAGGCCTGCCCGATGAGATGCCTGGCAGGGTGCCCGCCCTGGTCCCGGCCGTGGAGGGTCCGGATTCGGAGCAGGCTCTCGCAGCCGCAAAGCTGGCCCTCGCCGAAAGCCGCCTTGGCGAGGCCCGCACCCATCTCGATCGCTTGCTGGCCCAAACCCCCAGCCATGGCGAAGGCTGGCTCACCGAGGGCGTGCTCTCGATCCAGGAGCTGGACTACCCACGTGCTGCTTCCGCCTTCGAGCGGGCGATTGAATTTGGGGCCGACGCACGGCGATCTCGATTGGGTTTTGCGATGGCCGCGCTCGGCGCTGATCGCGCCGGCGAAGCCTGGGATACGCTCGTCGAGTTGGAGATGCGCGCCCCAGGCGACACCGAAATCACATATTGGCTGATCCGCGCCGGAGTGGTGCTTGAACGCTGGGACGCACTTGCTGTGCATCTCGGCGAGCACCTGGAAATCCGGCCCGAGGATCACGCGACCCGCTTCGCGCTGGCCGGCATCCAGTTGCGCCGAGGAGCAGTCGCGGAAGCCGAGAAGATCCACGGCGAGCTGCTGCGCCGCGCGCCGCAGCTGGCGGGGCTTGACGACTTGGCGAGCGCGCTGGTCAACGCCGTTGCGAGCTGAAACTCCTGGAGCCCCCTGCCAACCACCGGCTTATTCGCGCTTTGAGTCTCGTTTTACAAAAGACTCAGCGGCTCGCCGATATGTTGGAACATTTGCTTGAGACAAGGCGACTCGGCGAACTGGCGCAGCCCTTCCCCGCGAGTTGAGCTCAGGTGTTCGGAAGAGGCTCGTTCAACTCGACCACGTTGCCCGAAGGGTCTCGAAGGAACGCCTGCCGGCCGGCCCCCGGCAGGGCCATCGGGTCGCTCACATCGAGGCCGTGCGAACGAAGCTCGGCGCAAGCGCCGTCAATGTCTCCGACCTGGAACGCAAAATGTTCGCCGCGTGAAACGTGCGACTCGCCGGCCTGGATCAGATGGAGCTGTTGCCCCCCGGCAGCCAGCCAGGCCCCGGCGAAACCGAAATCAGGTCGGGGCAGCGGTTTCAGACCAAGAAGATCGACATAAAATTTCAGAGCAGCGTCGAGATTCACGACGTTGATCGACACATGGTGCACACCGAGGAGTTGCATGGCTTTTGGCCTCCAAATTTTCAGGCTGCTATTTCCAGAATACCCGTGCCGCGGACATCGGTTGCCGAGCGACCGACCAGAAGCTCAAAACGACCCGCATCGATATGCCAATCCCGGCGGACGGGGTCCCAGTGCCGGAACGCTTCCCGGGCGATTTCGATTTGCACGCGCCGGGTTTCGCCCGCCTCCAGCCGAACCTTGGCGAAAGCCACCAACTCGCGCGGCGGGCGTTGCACCTTGGCCTCCAGCGCACGCGCGTAGACCTGCACCACTTCCGAGCCACGACGCCCGCTCGTGTTCGAGAGGTTCACCGCCACTTCAACGGCCGAGTCGCGCGCCAGCGAGGCCCGCGAAAGCTCGACCGCGCCATATTCGAAGCTCGCATAGGAGAGCCCGTGCCCAAACGGATAGGCCGGCTCGATCCCGCGTGCCTCGTACCAGCGATAGCCCATCAGCAGACCCTCGCCGTAGTGGACCTTGCCGAATTCCCCCGGATAATTGCCAAAGGATGGATTGTCTTGATAGCGGCGCGGCCAGGTCTGCGGCAGACGACCGCCGGGATCCGCCTCGCCCAACAAAACATCGACGATCGCGCCACCGGTCTCCTGACCCGGAAACCAGGTCACCAGCGTTGCCCCCGTGCGCTCCACCCAATCGGTCAGCACGGGAGAGCCGGCGTTCACCACCACGATGGTGCGTGGATTGACGCGAGTGATGGCCTCGATCAATTCGTCCTGGCCGGCGGGAAGGGCCATCGATTCGCGGTCCCGACCTTCCGTTTCCCAATCGAGACTGGTGCCGACAAAGACAATGGCCGCGTCGCTGCGAGCCGCCAGCGCAAGCGCCCGCTCGAGCAGGTCTTCGGGCACCGGGGGCAACAGGCCGAGGACGAAGCCAGCGACTCCGAAGCCCTGAATTGTGGCGTACTCGAATTCGAGATCGACCGGATGACCCGCCTCAAGCGTCATTTCAGCGCGCAGCTCGGCGCAACCGAAACCAAAGAACGTCTCGCCGGGCTGTCGCTGGTCATCTGCCCACGCTTCGATCACGATGTCGCCATTAATCTTGACGCGGGCCGGGCCGACAGAGGTGAGCGAGAGCGTATGCAGACCCGTCTCCGCCACCACCAGTCGCGCATGGATACGAGCCGAAAAATCGCCCGGTATGAGATCGGGGGCCGGTGCCCCGAGCCATTGTTCGCGCAGCCAGGGCAGCGTGCGCACATGCATGGGGTTGCCTGCCAGCTCTCGTCCAGCGTAGAGTTCAAGGCGTGCATTTCCGCCAGGCGTGCCGGCCTCGTCGGCGAGCCCGCGCCGCGTGATCGCCGGCGTGGTGCGATGGATGAGCGCGCCACGTTCGAAACCGACCTCGACCTGGTCGCCGAGCCGGGCTCGCAGTTCGTCGAGGGGGATCGAGAGATGGTGCGGATTCACTTGCGCACTACCGCCCCCCTGAAAGGAAGGCGTCTCTGCAAGAGTTCCGATCACCGCCAGGCGTTTGATCCGGCTCGGATCGAGCGGCAGGCTTGCGTCGCGGTTATGCAGGAGGACCATGCCGCCAACCGCCGCGTCGCGGGCCAATTTCCGATGCTCCGGTCGATCCTCGCTGCGCTCGTGGGCCGGAGAATCGGCTGCATCGAGCGCCCCGGTCCATTCAAGGAGTTCGAGCACACGCCGCGCCGAAGCGTTCACCAATTCCTCGGCCACTGTCCCCGCGCGCACGGCGTCGAGCAGTCGTTCGCCCCGATAGCGGGTGGGGCCGGGCATCTCGAGATCGAGCCCGGCAACCGCCGCCTCGACGGTCGAGTGCATGCCGAACCAATCCGACATCACCAGCCCGTCAAAACCCCAATCGGCGCGCAGGACGCGATCGATCAATTCATGGTGGTCAGCGGCATAGATACCGTTGATGCGGTTGTAGGCGCTCATCACACAGCGCACACCCGCGCGGCGCACTGCCGCCTCGAAGGGACGCAAATAGAGTTCGCGCAAGGGCCGCTCTGCCACTTCCGAGCTGATGCTATGACGCTCGAATTCCGAATCGTTGCACACAAAATGTTTGATACACGAGGCAACGCCTTGTGATTGCACGCCATCGATAAAAGCAACCGCGATCCGGGCCGTGAGTTCCGGGTCTTCCGACATGCACTCGAAGTTACGGCCAGCCAGGGGCGAGCGATGCAGATTCACCGTCGGCGCCAGCAACACGCGGGCGCCCTTGGAGAGGGCTTCCAACCCAAGCATTTCACCGACACGGCGCACGAGGTCGGTGTCGAAGCTCGCTCCCAATGCTGTCCCGCAAGGCGTGCAGACGGAAGTCTGTCCGGAATGGGACTCGCCGCGAGCGCCGTTGGGACCGTCGCTCACCTTGAGGGCGGGAATGCCGAGGCGCTCGACCGGCATCGTATGCCAGAGGTCGCGCCCGGCCATCAGCCCGCAGCGCTCCTCCAGCGTCAACTTTGAAAAAAGGTCTTCTACCCGGCGGCTCATCCTGCTGCCGCTAGCATGGCGGTGGCCGTTTCAATGCGGTGCCGCAACTCCCGATCGGACAAGTCGGCCCGGTCGCGCACCGGTGGCCCGCCCCTCTTCGAACGTCACTTCGCCGGCGACAATGGTTGCCCGGTAGCCGCGCGCGCGCTGGACGATTCGCCGTCCGGAAGCGGGCAGATCGAAGACCATCTCGGGCACTTCGACACCGAGACGATCGAGGTCGATCAGGTTCAGATCGGCGCGCAGGCCCGGCACCAGCCGGCCGCGGTCCGCCATCCCGAAAACTTCCGCCGTACGGCTGGTCTGCAGACGCACCAGAGTCTCGATATCGATTTGGGCGCCGCGTGTCCGGTCGCGACCCCAATAGGCCAGCATCCAGGTCGGCATTCCGGCATCGCAAATCAGACCACAATGCGCGCCGCCGTCGGAGAGACCGAGCACGGTCGAGCGATGCGTGATCATCTCACGCAGCGCGTCAAGATTGCCATCCACGTAATTGAGGAGAGGCGCGAAAAGGAAGGCCCGGCCCTGGTCGGCGAGGAGATGATCGAGCACAACTTCTTCCGAGCGTCGGCCCGTGCGGCGCGCCTCGGCAGCAACGCTGGTCTCGGGATGCGGCTCGTAGTTGGGCGGATCGCCAAGCGGAAACATCTGCGGGTAGTTTTGCAATAAAATCTTGGCGATCGGGTTCGTGAGACGTGTCTCCTCGGCGAGCAGGCGTGCGCGAAAGCCTGGGTCGGAGAGCCGGGCAACCCGTTCGGCCAGGGGCAATCCGGCAATTTCCTGGTAAGACGGGTGGGCCACAAAGGGATGGCTGGTGCTTTGCAGCCCAAACAGCATACCCGTCGGGCGGCAGGGCACCTGCGGAACGATCCGCTCCCCCGCCCCCGTCAATTCGTCTGCCCTCTCAAGCAGAAGCCGGTAGGCCTCGGGGTCGTTCGGCTGCTGGGCGATCGCAAAGGTGACGACGCAGCCGGTCTCGCGGGCCAGACTGCGAATCCAGGAAAGATCGGGCTCGCGACCCATCGAATCCGTCACCATCTCGAAGACCCTTGAGCCAGCCACCCGGCCGAGCGCGCGACCGATGCCAAGCAATTCTTCTGCGGTGGAATAGGTGCCTGGCACGAGTCCGTGACGCGAGCGGTGCAAGATGGTGCGCGAGGTTGAGAAGCCCATCGCACCTGCGGCCAATGCCTCCTCGGTGAGGCGCGACATCTCCTCGATCTCGCTGTCAGAGACCTCGAGCTCGTGGGCCCGCTCGCCCATCACGTAGGCGCGTACGGCGCAATGCGGCACCATGGCGCCGACGTCAAGCACGCGAGGCATGCGCTCGAGTGCGTCCATGTATTCTGGAAATGACTCCCATTGCCAATCGATACCCTCGTGGAGGGCGGTGCCCGGGATGTCCTCGACGCCCTCCATGAGTTCGATCAGGAAATCCCGCTGGCCGGGTCGCACGGGTGCAAAGCCAACCCCACAATTGCCCATCACGACGGTCGTCACGCCATGCCAACTCGAGGGCGAAACCTCGGGATCCCAGGTGGCCTGCCCATCGTAATGGGTGTGGATGTCCACCCAACCGGGCGCGACCAATAGCCCATCGGCAGCGATTTCGCGATGCCCTCGTCCGGCCTGGCCGCCCACCTGGGTGAGTCGGCCGTCGTCAATCGCGATATCGCCGGTGTAGCGTCTGGTTCCCGTCCCGTCGATGAGAGTGCCGCCGCGTACCACAAGGTCGTGCATGGCTTTGCTGCTTAACAGACGGCCGCCCCACGTCAGCCTCTCCCCGCGTAGACGGATCCGCCAGGTTCTGGGCCGCTCCCCTTGCCATTGCGCCTCGCGGAACATCGCAGCTGTCCAGGCAGAGCGGGTCCGGTAGCTTCTGGGCTGTCATGACATCCCCCATGCTGCTTCGAACGACAGTTGCCGCGATCTGCTTTGCCTTCGGGCTGGGCGCCTGCACCCCCGCCGACCGGCCGACTGAACCCGCCGATCCCGGGCTGGTCCGCGTGCGCGACCTGGCGCCGGGCATCGTGTTCGAGATGCGCTACGCCGGCGCGAATAATTTCACTGGGGAGAAGGTGCCGGGCTACGAGGCCCCAGACTGTCTTTTGACGCGGCCCGCCGCCGCTGCGCTGGCCGGCGTGCAAAGCGATCTCGCGAACCGGGGACTCGGTCTGATTGTTTGGGATTGCTACCGCCCGCAGCGCGCCGTCGATGCCTTCATGCGCTGGGCCGCCGACCCGGATCAGCGCGGACGGGAACGCTGGTACCCGAACGTCGCCAAATCTGCGCTGGTAAAGGAGGGCTACATCGCCGAACGCTCGGGGCATAGCCGCGGCAGCACGGCGGATCTCGGACTCGTGCGCCCCGATTCCGATGGCAAGCCGCAGCCGCTCGACCTGGGCACGCCCTTTGATTTTTTTGATCCACGCGCCCACACCGACGC
>VFKT01000178.1 GCA_009885395.1 Deltaproteobacteria bacterium
CGCGGCGACGCAGACCGCACTCGCTCCGGCCGGCTACCTCTTCTGCAGCGGTTGCAGCGGCAACCGCTGGCTGGAAGTACGCCATGTCGATCCGGCCGGCCGTGACGGCATGCTGGGTGGATTTGGCGCAACCGACGACGATTTCAGACTCTCCAGCATCGCAGCCGGTCAACGCGTCGAGAGCGAAGCCATCGATGCCGGTTCGACCGCCAGCAGCGATGGCCCGAATGCTGGCACGACTTCGACGGCTGGCCATGCCGACACAGGATGGCTCGACCTGGGCTACCACTACGAAGCCTCGTCGCGGGGCCTGCCGGCACCACCCTGGGCCGGGACCGACGAGGTACAACTGTATGTCGATCCGCTCGCAGGCGACGATGCGCGCTCACGCACAGAGGCCATGGCGGCCGAAACCCCTTGGCGCAGCCTGCGCCGCGCTCTCCGGGAGGTCGGCCCGGGCGACGTGCTGGTGCTCGCCCCTGGAACGTATAGCGAAGGCTTGCGCCTTCAGGTCGCCAATTTGACTATCCGGGGATCGGGCGGCCCCGGCGCGACCCGGATCGCACCGGGGGCACGCACCGATGGCATCCGGCTGCGCGGCGGCGGGATGACTCTCGAAAATATATGGATTGACGGCGGCAGGCGCGGCGTGAATGCGAGCGCCGGCACGCGTGATCTCACACTGCGTGACGTCATCATCACATCGTCGGTGCACGAGGGCGTCTCCCTCTCCGGTGATACCGGAACCAAGCTTGAACGGATCATCCTGAGCGGGAACGGGGACGGCTTGCGCACCCGCGACAGCCGGGATCTCATCCTGCGTAATGTCACGGCCTACGCTAATTCAGCCCGGGGGCTCGCCTTCAGCGGTGGCTCGGCCGAGCTGAATTTCATGACCGTGCACGCCAATGGTCGCGAAGGTCTGCGGGCCTCGCGCAGCGCGCTCACGATCGAGAACTCGATCCTGACGGGCAATGGTGGGCCCAATGTCCGGGTCCAGACCGGCGATACACCCGGACTGCGCTTCGTGCTCCTGGGTGGTGAGAGTGGCAAAATCATGCCCCGCTCGACTCCGCTCGGCGAAGGCGTCCAGCTCGATGTCGATCCACTTTTCGTCAATCCCGCAGGTCTCGATGGGCTCCTCGGCGGAGCCGGCTGGCGCGACGACGACCTGAGCCTCATTCAAACACTTGGTACGACGACGGGACCGACCAGCCCGGCGGTAGATGCCGGCTCGGCCACGGTCGAAGCCCTCGGCGTGACGGGAAGTACCGCCACCACTGGACAACCCGACCAGGGTCTGGTCGATCTCGGAGCGCACCGATGAAGAACCTCCCACAACCACGCCCTCGCCCCCTGGTCGGCTCTCTCGGCAAGGCTCTGCTGGCCGGACTGCTGGTGCTGGTCTTGGCGACGACCAGCGCGGCAGACGGTCGAGCGTACAATCCATCCCGTATGCGCCCCAAGGCCGAGACAGGTCGGCAGATGCGGCGAACCACGGTTCCCGAGCCCGTCGCCCGCCCGCCGACTCGCCTGAAAGCCTCGATTCCAGACCCCACGCCGCGTAAACGTGGGGGGGAAGGGCTGATGCGACGCGGCCGTTATTTCTACGAGGTCGCCAAGCCGATTCAGCTCTCGCCGATCCGCGCACAGCGCCTGCTGCCGCCGGATCCAGCACTCCGCGCCTCGCAACGCGGCCGCTGAGCGGGATTGCCCTTCGCAACCGGCGCCTCTGTCCGGGAAATCCGCCCCAGTGCAGTCCGCAACGGGGCGGCTCCGCAGGGCTGGCCTTTGCGACCGGCCGCGGCAGAGGACCCGAGCCCCTGTTTGCTGCGGGGAGAGCCGGGTGCGAATGAGGCGCCTCATGTCGGATTCAACGCCACGCCGGGCTCTGGTCACCGGGATCGCCAACGAGCGAAGTATCGCCTGGGCGATCGCCCGCGCCTTGGCAGCCGACGGTTTCGAACTCGCGCTCACCTTTGTCGGCGACGCCCTCGAGCGACGCGTCCGGCCCCTCGCCGCGGAGATCGGGGCCGGGCTGGTTCTGCCTTGCGACGTCAACAGCGATGCCGATATCGCGCAGCTCTTCACGACACTCGGCGAGGAATGGGGCAACCTCGATGTCGTGGTCCATTCGATCGCCTTCGCGCGCCGCGAAGATTTGATGGGACGCTTCATCGACACCGACCGCGAAGGCTTCCGCCTCGCCCTCGATACCAGCGCGTATTCGCTGCTGGCGCTGGCGCGCGGCGCCCATCCACTTCTGAAAGCTGCCGGTGGTGGTAGCATCATCACCCTGACGTTCGAGGGCAGTCGACGGGTGTTCCCCAACTATAATATCATGGGTGTCGCGAAAGCGGCGCTGGAAGCCTGCGTTCGCTACCTGGCTGCCGACCTGGGCCCGGACGGGATTCGCGTCAACGCCATCAGCGCCGGCCCGATCAAGACGCTCTCGGCGGCCGGCATTCGCAATTTTCGCGATATGTTGCGCTTTGCGGGAGAACGCGCCCCGCTGCGCCGAACCGTGAGCCCGGAAGACGTCGCGGCACTTGCCCGCCTTCTGGCCACCACAGACGGCAGCGGCATCACCGGGCAGGTTCTGCCGGTCGATGCCGGCCTGTCCATATTGGGGATCTGATGCTGCTCTGGTTGCTGCTCGTTGGAGGTGTGGTCACGGGCTTCGTGGTGGCGGTTCTGCTGCCGACCGATCGACCGCCGCGCCAGTCCCCGGACTACGACGACGCACCGGACGCTTGACCCGACGGGATCCAACGCCCGTCGGGCGGGCCTTCGTCACCCAGATCGAGGACTTCCTCGCCGGTCACACGCGACAATCGGGCCAGCGCAAGATGATAATCGCGAACCGCCTCAAGATGATCGCTGGTCACCCGGGCGTAGTTTGAGAGCCCCTGCAGAATCTCGCTCGCGTCGCCGATGCCGATATCGAAGTTGGTGACGGCAAAGGTGAGCATCGTGCGCCCCGCCCGGCGACCATCGTCAAGCGCCTCGACCGAACGACGGCTCTCTTCCGCGCCGCGGTAGGCATCGTTCAGTTCGAGCAGCAGACCGCCGCGTGCCCGCTCGCGCTGGGCAACGAGTTCAGCGATTTCCGCCCGCGCCTCCGCCACCCGCGCGGCCGTGATGTGGAAGTTGAGCAACCAGCGGATCGCGAGCACGCCGCCGGGACCGTTCAAATAATTGAATTGGTCCCAGGCAAAGGGATTGAGCTGCCGGTCGCGCTCCGGGGCATAGCCATAACCGAAAGTGCCGCTCAGAAAGATACCCGGATAATAATCGGCCTCGACCACGCCCAATTGTGCGACCTTGGCGGCAAGGCCCTCTTCCACCTGTCGCCAGGCCGGATTGTCGGCGAATAATCGCGCTTCATACACCTTCAGTGGCTCAATTTTTACTGCTGCGACTTCAAGCCTTGCGGCGGCAACATCGAGCGGCGCCCAGGGATCGCCGCCGGTCAGCACCCGCAGGGCCTCAAGCGCACTGCGTTCACCGCCCCGGATCCCGGGCAGTTCCTTGGCCACCTCGGCTCGTGCCACGCGAAGATAGAGAATATCGAGTTCGCTGATCTCGGTATCGCCGGCCGCACGCTGCTCCCGGGCGGTTTCCAATGCCTCGTCAAAGGCATCGGTGGTCTCGGTGACCACCCGCGCAACCGAGCGGGCCAGCAGCACATTCCAATATAAAGATTTCGTCTGCTCAATGACTTCATCGGCCAGCTGGTCCTGCTGCGCCACTCCGAGAAGAGCCGCGTGCGCGGCGGCTTCGATTCCGGAGCGGATCTTGCCCCAGGTGTAGAGCGGCTGGGCGATCTGCACCTCGACCTGGGTGAAGGGGCCATAGGCGTGGACATCGACCGTATCCTTGGGGTCAAGCACGGTGCCGTGCGCCTGGCGGGCAATCCCGGTCAAGCTTCGAAGCTCGGCTTCGGGTAGCCAGCGTGAAGCCTCGGCACGGCGCAACCGAGCCCCGCCCGCCTCGACCGCAAAGCGCGACACGCGCAGCTCTGGTGCTGCGACCAACGCCCTGCGGATAAATTCGGCAAGACCGAGTTCCTGTATGGCGAGGCTCCCGCTCACCAGGCGCTGTCGCGTTGCGTTCGCCGAACCCGCCACGCCGACCAGGTTCGGCAAGCCGCCGATCGTGTTGGTTCCAAGGCCCGAGGGAGAACCGATTGCGGCCGGCGCAGGGAGGCCTGACGACCGAGGCGGCGCCATGGCGGTGCAGCCGGCCAGCACCAGCGATCCGACCAGCACCAGCGATCCGACCAGCACCGACGATCCTGCCAGGGGCAGCGCTCCTGCCAGCGGCAGCGCTCCTGCCAGCGGCAGGCGCATAATCAAGATTTGCTCCGACCGCGCGAGCTTGCGCCAACTCAGCAAAAAAGGACGCTCCTCTCCCCGCCGCAGGCCTCTATCAGCGGGCGCTGTGGTGCGCCCGAAAAAGCCAAATCCCACCCGCCAGGAGGACCAGACCGTAGAGCCAAAGCACCCCCAACGTAAAGCCCACCCCGGCCAGATCCCGTTCGCGCAGAATCAAGTCGTTCATGCCCTGGATTGCCCAGGTCGTAAAGGCCAAAGGCGCCAGCCGCGCCATCCCCTCGGGCATGAGGTCCTGCGGCCACCAGAGCCCGCCCATCGCCGAGAGCAGCAGCACCACGCCCAAGCTGAGCGGCTGGGCCTGCTCGCGACTGGCCGAGACTGCCGCGACCAAGAGTCCGGTCGCGACCGCGCAGAGCACCACTGCGGCGCAGAGGAGAAGGAAAGCGACCACCGACGCCCCGAGCGGGATGGCAAAAGCCAGATGCCCCCAGGCGAGAAGCACCACCATCTGAGCAAGGCCCAACACGAAGCGCGCCCCAAGTTTGCCAAGCAGAATCCAGGTGAAGCCCGCCGGCGCCACCAGCAATCGGGGCAGCGTCTTCCAATCACGTTCGTCGTGCAGACTCGTCGCGGTGCCAAAGACCACCGCCAACAACACGAACATGATCGCGAACCCGGGCACATTCTGTTCGAAGGCGTTCACCGCCAGGCGGTTGCCCGTCAGGTTCACCTCGCGAACCGAGATCATCTCATCCGCCAGCGGATCGGCGAGAGCCGCCGCATCCTTGTCCATCAAGAGCAGTAAAACCTTGACGGTATTGATGCCGGTCGCTTTCGCCGGATCGGTGAGCAGCGTGATCTCGCTCCGCCGACCCTGCAGATACCGGCGGCTCAAGCCCTCTGGGAAGACGATCGCGGCCGCGGCA
>VFKT01000263.1 GCA_009885395.1 Deltaproteobacteria bacterium
CTAGCCCGACCACCGGGAGAGCCTCTCGCGCTTGGGCGGGACGGATTCAGAGAAAAAAAAGGGGCACCGGGTGATCCCCGAAGCCCCTTTTTTGGTTCAAGAATGAAGTTCTAGGTGGGCTTCCAAGCAATCCGGAACCGCGTGCAGCCCTCGTTGGTGTGGCCACCGACCAGGGTGACCTCATAGGCTCCGGCCGCTGTCAGGGTTGGGTTGCCGATCACCCCACTGCCAACCATGGTCACTCCCGGGGCTGCGGAAAAGCCCGATTTTTTGCTCCAGCCCGCGTTGCCGATCTGCCGAACCCGGATCTCCGCTGAGCCGCAGCGTCTGTCACTCATATCGTACGCAGTGAAGCGAAGCATGGAGGCCTGTCGACCGAGGGTCGCGCAGTATCTGATTTGCTGCCCTTCGGCGAGTTGTACATTGTCGAAGCCGAACCAGTTGTCTCCGACGACCTTGTCGAGCGCAGTACCGTTGCAGCCGCCGGTGGCAGGCGTGGCAGTGGGGCTGGGCGAGGCGCTGGGACCGGGAGTGGGGGTGGCAGTCGGCGGAGTCGGCGGGTCGTCACTGCAGACAACGCTCGACAGATTCTCTACGAGCTTCCCGTCTTGGAAAATCATTTTCAGTTCGTAGTCATCGCATTCGAGATTGTGCAAAAGAAGTTTGTCATCGGGTCCTGCAGCCGCGGGTCTCCCCACCCCGGCAAAGACGGCCATTCCGGCGAAAATCAAGGTTTCTCTCCACATCCTCATCACTCACTCTCCTCCTCGACGCGAGAACCGATCCCCGACAAATTGTGCGCGCCGCATTTAAAATAGCTGGGTTCCGACGAAACTGTCAAATTGCCAGAGCGCAAATGTATGGCCTGGCGTCTGCGGTCGGACTTCCATCCCGTAGCAGGTTCGTCAGCGCGATTTGGGACGCAAGATCCGTGCAGAGGCCCGGGAGACGGAGTTTAGGGAAAATCCCCGACTCTCCGTCTCGAGAACCGGCAACATTCCACCATATTCGTCGGGAATTTGTTGCCGCGCGGTGCCAGAGACTGGCGCCGCCATGCGCCCCTCTATAAACTGCGACGTTCGCCAAGGGAGGCACGCATGCACCACGTTTCCAGAAAATCCGGCCGAGCAATCCGAACCGTGCTGGCCGCCGCTCTTCTGGGGGTATCATCGTCGATTTTCGCCTTTGCGGCACCCGACGCCGCCCCCGCAGCAGCGCCGGCCGGCGTCGACGTGACGATCGTCGAGGTCGGCCCCTACAAGGCCACCGCTGCCGACATCACGGCCGAGTTCAGCCACGCGCCACCACCGCTGATCGCCGACGTGCAACGCAGCGCCAACTCGGGCCGCATTCAGGTGGTCGAGTGGTACGCGCGGCTCCTCTACGAAGCCGCAGCCAAACAGGACGGCCTCTATGAGCGCCATCCAGGGCTCCCGGGCTGGGCCGACCAGCGCCGCCGGGCGGTGATTGGCAAGGCTTATATCGACGATTTCATCGTGCAGAACTACACGCCAACCGACACCGAGATTTCTTCGCTCTATAAGGTCGAGGGCAAAAAACTCTGCGCTGAATCTGCCAGCTACCATCTCGCGCGAATTGGCGTGGTCGTTGGCCTGCACGCCTCTGACGTCGAGAAGAAAGAAGCCGCCGGCCGCGTCGAAGCTGTGCAGAAACGCCTGGCAGCGGGCGAGGATTTCGCGAAGGTCGCCGACGAGGTCTCGGATACACCCGGCCGCGCCCGCGGTGGCTCGATGGGTTGGACCCCGGCGGCGGATCTTGAGAAATCCCCCGAAGCCGCGCCGATCACGGCTCTTGCCACAGGCGAGGTCAGTGCGCCGGTCGAAACCCGCCACGGCACCATGATCTTCCGCATGGTGGAGCGCCAGGACGCCCGGACGCTGCCGCTGGAGCAGTGTCGCCCGCGTCTCGAGAAGGATATCAAGAATAGTTTCAAACGGGAGATCGCGCGGCAACGCATCGACGACTTGGCCGAACGCTTTGGCGCCACGATAAACATGGAGGCCGTGATCGCGGCGATCCGCGCTGTGCCCCTGGCCCCGGACTGGCAGGCAACCTGGAAGCCGGGGTCGGAATGAGCAGGGCCGTCGTGGGGGAGGTGTTTCCCCGCGGCGAGGAACGGGTGTTGGCTGCAGCCGGGTCTGCGCAAGGATCCGATGGGCAGGGGGCGGTCCTCGCAGCCCACGCGATCGGCAAGTTCTATGGCACGGCCGTCCGCCGGGTGCGGCCCTTGTTGCGCGCCTTTCAAGGCTCGGAGGGCCATGTGCCCGCGGCAGGCCGCTGGGCCCTGCGCGGAGTAGATTTTTCTCTTGAGGAAGGCGGGTCGCTTGGCGTTGTGGGCCGCAACGGCGCTGGAAAATCGACTCTGCTCCGGCTCTTGGCCGGCACCAGCCTCCCGTCGGAGGGCCAGGTTTGGCGGGGCGCCGCTGTGGGCTGCCTGCTCGACCTCGGCATCGGCTTCGATCCGCACGAAACCGGCCGCCAGAATGCGCTCTCGATGCTGGCGCTCAGCTGCCCCGGTGGCCGACGCGAAGCCAGCGAGCGTCTTGCCGAGGTGGCCGAGTTCTCCGGCCTTGGCGCCAATCTCGACCGGCCTGTCAAAACGTATTCTGAAGGCATGCGGCTGCGACTGGCTTTTGCCTCGGCAACCGCACACCGCCCGCGCGTACTCGTTACCGATGAAGTTCTGGTCGTCGGCGACGGCGCGTTCCAGCGCCGTTGTGAACACTGGCTGGAACGTTTCCTCGGCGACGGCGGCACGCTCGTGCTCTGCTCGCACGATCTGGTGCAGATCAAGCGTCTCTGTGCGCGTGGGCTCTGGCTGGAGGACGGACTGGTGCGGGCTTCGGGCGCCATCGATGGGGTCATCGGTGCCTATCGCGAATCGATCGCGACGGGCGGCGGAACGGCCGGGATCACGCATGCCGCCGGGCGTTTGACGGGCCTGCCTTTCGAAATAAGCCATTTGCGGATCGTCGGTTCGGATGGGCTTGAAGTGGAGCAGTTGGCAACGGGGGAAGCGTTGTTCGCCGAGATCGAATTGCAGGCGGATGCGGGTGTGCCGAATGTTTTCGTTGGGATCACGACCATCGATCTGACGCCGGTCTATGGGGTCGCGAGCGATATGGATGGCGCGGTTCCTGAGCCGATCGGCCCCGGGCATTGGCGCTTTCGTTTGCATTTCGAGGCTTTGCGGCTCGAACCGGGAACCTACCGCTTGCGGGCGCATGCCCTCGATGAGACAGGAACGCGGCTCTACGATACTGTCGAGCGTCGATTTACGATCGCTCCACGGAAGGCCGCGAGCGGAAAGGATTGTGGGTTCGCCAGCTTCGCCGGAGGCTTCGTTCCAGCTGCGCCGCCGAGCCTGTCGCCCGGCCTTTCGTCGGAGGAGGGATGAACCCGGTCGCCCCGCAGCGCAGTCTGCTCCCGGTCGGGGTGGCTGCCCCGGTGCCGGCGCGCTCCGCCTTCCGGGAAGGGAGATGAGCTTCAACTTTGCCTTGATGGCGTCGGTGGTGGCGCTCGGCGCGCTTCTCGGCCAGCGTTGGCCCGGCCTCGCCGTGGCGTTGGTCATCGTCTGCGCCCCGCTGCGGGTCGCGGTGTTTCCCTCGGTAGAGGTGGCCACGCTGCTTTTCGTCGGGGTGGCGCTGGTGCGGGTTCCAGCCATGCGCGTGCTGCTACGCGAGGAGCGCGCCACGATGCTCGCCATGGCGGCGTTCCTTGGCTGGATTGCGGCGTCGGGCGGCTGGGCTCTGCAGAGCGTCTTCGTGCCGCAACTCTTCGGCAAATGGCTGGTGGTTGCCTTAAGTTGCTGGATCGTGGCCTCGCTGGATGAAAAAACGGGCTGGACGCCGGGCTTCATCGTCGGCGTCGCGTTGCTCGCGATCGTTCCATCGTCGCTCTGGGCCTTCGGTGAACGTCAGGGATGGATTCTGCCACTCGGCGATCCGGCCATCCTCGAGAATCGATTGATCGCTCTGGATTCGCTGACGCGCGGCCGAGCTCTCTTCTGGCACCCCAATCGCCTGGCCGAATTCGTCGAAGGCTTCGCTCTGCTGCTGGTCGTGACGGCGACGCTCGGCGTGCGCAGGGCATTTTCCTTGATTGGCGTCACGGCGGCGGTGCTCGGTGTCTGGGCCACCGGTTCCACCGGCGGCATGGCCGCCCTCTATGGCGGCGGGATTCTTGGTGCGGCAAGCTGCTGGATGCCACGTCGGGCGCGCCGGGTTGCGCTGGTGGGGGGCGGGCTGGCTGGTCTCGCCGCTCTCGCGATCGCCGCCTATCTGTTTCAGTTGCACGGCGGTGTGGGCAGCCGTTGGGTTGTTTTCGAGTTTGCCCTCGGCGTCATTCGCAAACATCCCTGGCTCGGCATCGGCGCTGGCAACTGGCCGCTCGCCGTGGGCCAGGCATCGGCCGATCTCAGCCGTTTCTGGTTCCGCAGCCATGCCCACTCCTTGCCGCTTCAAGTGCTTGCCGAGCTTGGCGGGGTGGGGCTTCTGCTTTGTATCGGTTTTTTCGTTCTGCCGTGGCTCCGATCGGTAAGGGTGCTCGTCACGGCCGAGCCTGCGTGGCGCGCCATCGGGCTTGGGGCTGCCCTCGGGATCGCCGGATTGCTGGCGCACGACCTCGTGCATTATTTTCTGCGCGACGCGGTCGATGGCATTGCGCCCGGGGCTTTGCTCGGCATCGCGCTGCTCGCAGCAAGGCGTGGCGCGGCGACGTCAGGCGAGGACAGGGGCGGGGCGGCGACCGCGTTGCTCGGGGTGCCGGAAAGCGCAGGGCAGGGGAGCAGCGCCGCAGGGTCCGAGATGAAGACCGCTGGGCCGGGCATGAGCGCCACAGCGCCCGGGATGAGCGCTGCCGGGCCGGGGCAGCCTTGAAGATTCTCATCCTCGTGCACGGCTTCCCGCCGCGAGAGCGGGCTGGCGTTGAACTCGTGGCATCGGAGCAGGCTCGCGATCTGGCAGCCCGCGGCCATGACGTACTCGTTTTCGCGCGCTCGGCGCGCCCGGGCGGCCCGGGGCCGGGTGTCCAAACCTTTGATGAAAGGATGGGCGCCGTGCGCCTGCGCCGTGTCGAGCACGATCCCCTCTCTCTCGATCATTTTTCGCAGGCCTGGTGCAGTCCGGCGCTCGATGCCGTGTTCGCCGCGACGCTCGATGAATTCTCCCCAGACGTGGTCCACGTCCAACACCTCGTCGCCCTCTCGACCCGCCTGCTCGACGCTTGCCGGGCGAGGCAGATCCCCTGGGTGGTGTCGCTGCACGATTTCTTTTTCCTTTGTCATCGCCTCTTTCTCCTCGACGATCAGGGACGGCGCTGTGCCGGACCGGATGCCGGGCTGCGCTGTGCGCCGTGCTTGGCCGAGTTGGGGGCCACGCCCGACGAGGCCCGGCAGCGCTTCGAGGCGATGGTGCGGGTGCTTGGTTTTGCCGCCAGCGTGACCGCCCCATCGCGGGGACATGCGGGCCGCTACGAAGCGGAACTGCCCTTTCTCGCCGGACGCATCGAGATTGTTCCGCCGGGCCTCGACCTGCCGGTGCCTCGGACCCGTGCCAGGATCAATCCGACCGGAAACGTGCGCTTCTTGTTTGTCGGACCACTTCTCCCCCATAAGGGGGTCGATCTGCTGCTCCAGTCTCTTCGCCGGATCGGAACCGCAGAGCCGGTCGAGGGCAAGGCCCTGGCCGAAAACAGCATTGATGAAAATCCGAAGCATGGCGACGGGGAGCCCGGCCCCGAGGCGCGACGCCCTGCGGCGCCTGCGGGCGGCTGGCAACTCGAGGTTCGTAGTGACCTTGTGCCGCAATTCGAGTCGTTTGCCGCGTCTGTGCATGAATTGGCGCACGGGCTCGCCGTCGATTTTCGGCCGGGTTTTCCTCCGGAAGACCTGGCCGAGGTTCTCGCCGCGGCAGACGTGCTGGTCCTGCCCTCGCGCTGTGACGAATCCTGGTCTCGACTGATGCGCGAGGCGCGTTTTGCCGGCCTGGCCGTGGTGGTGCCCTCTACCGGTGGTCCAGCCGAGGACTTGATAGACGGTGTTGATGCGTTGCTGGTGGCTCCGGACGACGTCTCTGCTTTGAGTGTCGCCCTTGGCAGGCTGGTCGCCGATCGAAGCCTGCTGCTGCGCCTGCAGACGGCTCGGCCGCCGATGGTCTCGGCGCCCGCTGTGGTGGCAGCCCGGCTTGAGGCGATCCTCGAGACTGCGGTGGCGCGCTCCACTCCGGCCCTGCCGCGGGTGACGGTTGCCTATGTGGTCAAGAATGGCTTGCCCGAGCTTGCCGAATCCCTTGCGGCGGTACGGGCGCAGCAGGGAAATTTCGAGCTTGTCGAGATTCTCGCGATCGATTCGGGATCACGTGATGGCTCGCGCGAGGCGCTTGAACAGGCAGGGGTTCGGGTCGTCGATATTCCAGCCGAGAGCTTCGGCCACGGCCGAACCCGGAACCTGGCCGCGCAGGCTGCCGCCGGCGATTTTATTGCCTTCTTGACCCAGGATGCGACGCCGCATGGGGCGCAATGGCTCGACCCGCTGGTTCGTACGCTGGAGAGCGACCCTCTTCTCGCTGGGGTTTGGAGCCGCCATATCCCGCGCCCGGATTGTCATCCCATGGAACGCCGGTCACTCGCCGAATTCCCACCCTTCGCAAGCCGCGAGCCCTGGGTCGCGCAGGCTCGCGGCAACCCGCAGTATGCGGCGCACCCCGAACCGCTCTGGTGGTTCTCAAACAACGCCTGCCTGATCCGACGCGACCTGCTCTTGCGCCAACCGCTGCCCGAGGTCTGGTTCGGCGAGGATCGTGCCTGGGCAAAAAAAATTCTTGAAGCCGGTTGGCGAACGCAATTGGTGCGAGACTCGGTCATTCAGCATTCCCACTCTTATGGCGCGGTGGAGAATCTGCGGCGCCACTACGACCATGCTCGGGCCATGCGGGATGTGTTCGGCTGGCGAGACCAGGCCGGCCTCGGGGAATGCGCGCGGGGATCCCTGCGCGAGACCCGGCGCGATCTGACATGGCTTCGTTCGCAAGAAGGAACCACAGCAGCACTTCGCTGGGCGCCACGTGCGCTGAAGTATCAAACCGCCGCATGGGCTGGCCGTTGGTTGGCGGCGCGGGAGCCGCGATTGCCGCCTCGCCTCAAGGGCCGGCTCTCCTTGCACGAGCAGCGGCTTGTCGGCATGGATGCATCGCGATGAAATGGCGTTTATCCCGGATCTTTGAGGCTTTGCGAGCAGGCGAGCAGCAGTCTGAGAGCATCCGGCGAGGGCCCTCTACCCTGCAAGCCGTCGCCGGCAGACGTGAGCTTCATTGGTGGTTGATCGGCTCCGAGACGGCGGCCGAAGGCTTTGCGCCCTACTTGAGTGCGGATCGCCCCGAGGTGCGGGTCATTCAGACAGACGGTGCCGAGATGGAGGAGTTGGCCGGTCGAGAGCGATTGGGGCAGCTGCGGCAGGAGATCGCGAGCGACGGCTCATCGCTTCGGCTGGTTATCGATCGGCCATCCTCGGCAGCGGTCGCGTTGGCTACCCATGCGCACGCCCGCGGCGCGCAGATCGTCTATCGAAAAACTGAAGCCTGGGAGACGCGCGGCAGTGTCCGTCTCGACCTTGAAGAAGATTCGCTGGTGCATCTTGCAGACCATCTTTTGGCTGATACGGCCGCGCTCGGTCGCTTGCTGCGCGCCCGCGCCGCCGGCAGCGGGATCGTGCATATTGCCGAAACCGCCGTGCAACGCGGGGAATTGCTGCGCTCCCTCTGCGAACGGCCCGTCGTGACGGTGCTGATCGCGGCTCCGGAATTGGGGCCTATCCTCGATGCGACAATTGCCGCGCTGCTCGAGCAACGCGGTGGGCTCGCCTATCGCATCGCTGTGGCGGTCAGCGGACAGGTTACCGAAGAGGACGAGCAACGCTTCGAGGGATGGGCGGGGCCCGCCCTGCGCTTGCTCCGTTGCGGCAGTCCGGCGCGGGGGGCTGCCCTGGCCTTGGCGCAGCGTGCGACCGGCGGCGAGTTCATCGTGGTGCTCTCGCCGGGGCAAGAGCCTCTTTCAGACGACTGGATCGGGTCCGCGCTCGAGGTTTTGAGCGCGCGGGGAGAGGTCGGGGCGGTCGCGCTGCTCGCGGGCCCGGCCGAGGCGGGAAAGGCTGGTCGTGAACAGGATCAGGCTCTTCTCCCTGGCGAACTCGAGAGGGGTGAGGCAAGTCTGACGCCTCTCTCCCTCCTCCCCGAGGCGGGCTTCGTCATCAGGCGCGATGTCTTGATGGCGGCGGGAGGTTTCGTCGAGGATCTGCCCCCGGAACTCGCCGATACCGCGCTCTCGTTGCGGATCCGCAGATGCGGGTTCTCGCTCGCCGGGCTTGCCGGCGCGGGGCGGTTGGCCGGCGCGCTGCGGGCGCCGGTCTTGACGGCTGCGGCGCTGCGCCAGGTGGCTCATCAAGCAAAAATAAATCTTGACGAGCTGCGCAGAGTCGGCGAGAGCTGAAGCATGGGATCTGGGGAAGGTCTGCCCGGATCAGGCGACGTCGGGCCGGCGAGACCCGCCGGGCGGGAACGAGGCGGTGTTTTTTCTGCAATCGTGCGGGTCGCCGCGCTCGGCCTGGTCGGCTTCGGGCTCGGGCAAGCGGTTTGCATGGCGCCGACGTCACCAGGCCAGGAGATGTTCTCGGCGACTTTCGTCGTGCCGACTGGGCAGCCTCGGGTCGAGAAGAAGCCCGTCGCTCGTCCGGTCCTGCTTGCGGAGACCTCCCTCCAGCCGATGCGCGAAATCGAGATCGCCGACGAGACGCGACCGGTGGCACGGCTCGCTGCAATCCGGCGGACAAAGGGCAGCGTTTCGGTCAGGACCAGTCCTCAAGTGTTGCCGGCCGCAGCCCGGCTCGAGGCCTGGGCCGGCATCGCAGAGGCTCTGCCGACTTCGGTCGAGATCAAACTCTCGGTCAAGGGCGCCGATGGCCGGCAGATCGTGCGGCAGATCGCGCCCCCTCCGGGCGGCGTCGTCACTGCACGTTGGGTGGAGCTTGATCTCGACCTCAAGGATCTGGTCGGACAAAAGGTAGGGTTCGAGCTTTCGATCTCGGCGCAGGGGGTCTTGCCGACAGCGCTGGTCCCCGGTGTGCCTCGAATATTGGTCAGACGAGCCGCGCCGCCGCAGGCGCTAAATATCGTCTTGATTTCGCTCGATACGCTGCGGGCCGACCGGCTCGGCATCTACGGCAATGCCCGCGATACCAGTCCACGCCTCGATGCCCTGGCGCGCGAGGGCGGTCGCGTGCAGGTCGCGCTGGCCGCGGCCAGTTCGACGCCGCCCTCCCATATGACCATGCTCACCGGCACGTCTCCCTGTCGGCACGGCGTCTTCGGTATTTATGCGGAGGACGATCTGCCCGACGATATCGAGACCCTGGCAGGAAGGCTGGCGCGGCAGGGTTGGACCACGGGAGCCATCACCGAGGACGCCTATGTCGGCGCTCCCTTTGGTTTCGCCCGCGGTTTCGACAGCTATCGAGAATTCAAGCAGCTTGTTCCGGTCGGCAACCAGGTGTCGCCGCGGCTGAACACCCCGACGGGTTACGGCCCGCGCACCTTCCGTACGGCGCAGGCCTGGATCGAGAACAACGCCGACCGGCTCTTCTTTCTTTTCGTCCACACCTACCAGATGCACGGTCCGCGGCGGCCCGAGCCGCCCTTCGACGGGCTTTTCCCCTCCTCGATCGAGCCCGGTCAGACAGACCGTCATGCCGAATTTCATGATCTCGGGCGCTACGACGGCCTGCTCCGACAGAGCGACGGGCTGGTGGGAGACCTGCTGGACACGATCGCGGGACTGGGTCTGGAACGCGAGACGTTGGTCGTCGTCACTTCAGACCACGGCGAAGCCTTCTTTGAGCACGGCACCGCCGGCCATGGTCACGCCGCC
>VFKT01000008.1 GCA_009885395.1 Deltaproteobacteria bacterium
CACGACGCAGGCGAGCAGCAGCAAGCGGATCGCGGAAAGCGGGGCTCGGCTGCGAACTCCTGCGAGGGTGGACGTATGCGCCAATCCGGGCCATCGAAGAATCGTCATGCCGCTGAACCAGAGCATCCAGGATGCCAGCCCACCGACGGCAGCGCCGAACAGAAAATCCCCGGCTAGCTTGGTCCTGCCCAGCGCCTCCCCCGGAACCTGCGCCCGACGTAGGCGATTCGTTCCGGGATGGCTGCAGGAACTGCCCTTGCCGCATCTGGAGAGCAACCCTCTCAGCCGGGACCCTGCACCAGCGCAGCCGCCGGCACGGCAGGCATAATCCGGTGCGCCGGATCGAGGCGGCGGTCGTCATACACCAATTGCCGGGCGCGCATCGTCGCGAGATCGACGGCGATCGGTGCCATCAGGTTGATCGTCATCTCGAAAGGATCGCCGGGGACCGTCACCAAACAGAAGAAACCAAGACCGTCTGGCGAAGCGCCCAGCGCGCGCGCCGCCCGATCGAGTTGGGGGTCGTAATCGGGCACGAAATCGCAGGGATTGGCGACCACAAAGGCCACTTCAGCATCGTCCATTGAAAGCATAAACTTGAGGCGCGACCCCGGCCGATGGTCCAGCAACACAAAGCGCCTCAGGCCTGGCAGCCCGATCAGTCCATCCTCGAGCTCGAAAACCCGATCGAATGGAATCTCCATCGTGCCGAAACGCGCGGATTCGACCCGCAGCAGCGAGGCCGGCTCGACTCCCGCCAACTCAGCATTCGTCGTCATGGCTTACCTCTCCAAGAACACGTGACAGACTCTCTAGATCGGCCGCGCTCGAGAGTTTTGCGGCCCGGTTGTGCTCGGCGACGGCGGAATGGATTTCTTCACGGTAGATCCGGACCGAAGTGGGTGCGGTAAAGCCAAGGCTCACCTGTCCGCACCGTACCGCGACCACCTGCACCTGGATATCCTCTCCGATCACAATCGCTTCCCCAATCCGTCTCGTCAGAACCAGCATTTCGCCCTCCCTGGTCATGCCTCGGGTCGGCTCCGCCGACCCATTTTATCAGAACTGCAGATGGTCCAACAAACTTTCCTGAAGTACGCGCCCCGATTGCAGCGCGGCCTGGAGTGCCGTCGTCAGGCGTTGCATCTCGACGATCGCCTCGACCGGATCGGCATCTTCGATGCGACCGATCTCGGTCGCATTCTGCTGGAGCCCATCGAGAATCTCGCTGGTCCGGGTTTCTAGACGCCGGGCTCGGCCGCCGACACTCGAACGCTCGGCACTCAGGTCGGCGCTCGCTGCCGCCAGCGCATCCATTTCGGCACTGGGAATGGCGCCTGCCGCGAGCGTCGCCCGGAGCTGGTCGAGTGCCACCAGCGCCGAAGTGAAAATTTGATCGCCCGGCGAAGTGATGCGCGTTCTCGCGTCGTCGGGTCCGGTGCGCAATTCGAAAACACCACTGGGCCCGGAATAAGCATTGGCGGGATCGAAGCCCGGCGCATCGTATTGCGCGAAAGGCGGCTCGCCACTGGCCAACCCGCCAAAAACGTGCCGGCCTCCGACCGCGGTATTCGCAACCGTGAGCAGCCCGCGTTCCAGCTCTTCAATCTCGCGCGCGGCCTGTAGGCGGGCGTCGCTACCATGAATCGAGTTGGCGTGTTGCGTCGCAATTTCGCGGGCTCGGACCAGAATTGATTCCGCCTGGGCAAGGCCGGCGTCCTGTGCCGAGAGCATGGTCAACCCAAGGCCGATGCTATCCTCTAGAGTGCGGAAATCGGACCGATCCGAGCGCAGCCGCCCCACTCTGGCGGCACCGCTGGGATCGTCGCTCGCGCGCTGGAGAATCTTTTGGCTCGAGACCCTCTCCTGGGCCACGCTGAGCCGTTGTTGCAGCGTCTGTACCTGTTCGACCAGGCGATCGAAGAGCATGCCGTGGGTGACGCGCGCGATCACCGCAGAACTCCGAGCAGATCCTCGAGCAGGCTGTCGCCCATACGAATCAATTGCGCGGCGGCTTGAAAGCCTCGTTGAAAGCGGATCAAGTCGGTGAGTTCCTCATCGAGCGAGACCGCCGACACCGCATCCCGCTGCGAACGCAAGGCGATGCCGAGCGAACCGGCGACCTCGCCGGCGTCCCGGGCCCCACGCAAGGCAGCTCCGGCCGCCGCAACAATGCCCGAGGAGCGTTCGGCGAGCGTGGCCCCACCCAACCCGACGAGTTGTTCGCCGCGCAAATCCGAAAGCAGAAGCGCATTGCGATTATCCGAAGGCGTGCCGCCAATGGCGGCCGCGATTCCACGGGGATCGGCGAGCAGAACCGTCAACTCGGCCGCTCGTGTCCCGCCAAAGAAGGCGCTGCCAGTCGCACCGTCGAGGTCGCTGGCCCCTGGATCGGTTTGGATGGCGTTGATCTCGTCTCGAAATGCAAGGGCAAGAGTATCCAACTCGCCAACAAGATTTGGCAGATCCTGGTCGCGCACGGCCAGCAGGCCACCAAGTCGCCCGCCGAACGCACCGGGCAGTCCGGCAGTACCACCGCCGGCGAGTTGCAGCGCCACCTGGTGCAGAGTGGCTCCATCGAGGGCGGGCGTAGCCGCGATCCGAGCGACCAGAGAGCTGGCCTCGGAACCGATCACGAGCGCAACGCCAGAGTCGCGCAGCATCACGTCCACCGTACCGTCCTCGCGCGCCACCGTGCGGATCGCCACGCGCTCGCCGAGCGCCGCCAGGGCAGCGTCGCGGCGATCTTCGAGCGCCGGCGCCGATCCGGGTTCGGCCCCGCCAAGCTCATCGTTCAATCGTGCGATCTCGGCGAGTTCGGCGTTGAGCGGCTGCAACTCGTCAACCAATCGCTCATCGACTTCGTGCTGCAGGCGGTCGAGGCCACCCGCGGCCGCGCGAAAGCCAACCGCCAGAGCTTCGGCCTGTTCGAGCAGATTCTGGCGAACGGCGATGTCCTCGGGATGCGTCGCAAGCTCGCCGGCGGCGTCGAAGAAGCGGTCGAGCGCGCTCGTCAAGGAGGCGTCGCCAAGCGGCAACAAGGCTTCGACACGCTCGAGAACAGCCGCGCGGGCTTCAGCCCCGGTCCGTTCGGAGTTGGAATCGACGATCCGTGATTCGAGGAAGCGATCGACAATACGTTGCACGACGCCGGAGCGGACGCCACCGCTTCGATCCGCCTCGAAATCGACCCGACGACGCGCGTAACCCTCGGTCTCGACGTTGCCGATGTTCTCAGAGACGGTGCGAATGGCAGTCTGGTGCGCCAACAACGCCGAGCGACCGATGCCGATGGCCGAACTGATCGCCATGCTTCCGCCTAGGCGCGCAACTCGACGCTTGCCCGCATGGGTGGCGCAGCAACCCCCGCCCGCGAGTCGTAGCGGGCCTCAAACGAACGCAACCGGGTCTGCGCCAGCACCTCGTCGAGCGAGCGCAAGAGTCCGGCAATCAAGGCCTGGTTCACGTTCTGGGCACGACGCAATGCACGGACGGCGACTTCAAGCTCAATCTTGCCCTCGGCTTCAGCCAGTTCCAATGGCGAAGGTCGGGCGCGCACGGCCCGCGCCCAGCGCACCTGGATCCGTTCTCGTCGCAAGCCGATCTGCGCCAGTCGATTGAGATCCTGCCCAAGCAGCGCGCTGCGCTCGTCGGCAACCAGGGCCGTCAACTCGCCACAACACTCGCGTTCGATCTGGACCCAGTTTGCGAGTTCGCCGCTCATCCCACGCCCTCATCTTCGGCGATCCGACGCAGCAAAGCCTGGGCAAGACGCTGGGGATCAGGTGAATAGGTCCCGGCCTGTACCGCTTCGCGGAGTTCGGCGATCCGCGGTTGGTCGACCGACTCGATGTCCTTGAGATCCGCCATGACACCAGCCAGCCGCCGGGCCTCGGAAGAGAATTCAACCGGGTCTTCGACCTCGCCACCTACCTTTGCGGACGTGTCTGAACCAAGACGGGCCGGGCTCCGCTCGTTGCTTGCAGATTCAATCCCCGGTCGTTCGGCGTCGATTCTCTGGCTGTCGATTTTCATGGCAAATGCTCCGCTCAAGGCCTGTCAGAGGCGTGGCTTTAGATGTCCATCCCCATTCTGAGCGAGTTTCGTGCCAGCGTCCAGCCAGGGGCCTGGGTCGATCAGCCGGCCACGGTGCTCCACGGAAAAATGCAGATGCGGACCCGTGCTGCGTCCAGTCGAACCGACGGTCGCGATCGCCTCGCCGGCCTCGACCCGCTCTCCAGCCCGCACCAAAAGGCTGTCGGCGTGGGCATAGCGGCTCCTGAAACCGCCGTTATGAGCGATTTCGACCAGTTGACCGCCATTACCCCGCCAGTCGGCGAAAGTGACCACCCCGGAGGCGGCCGCGTGGATGGCGGTACCGCGCGGTGCGGCCACGTCGATGCCGCCATGGAAGGCCATTTTGCCATTCAAGGGGTCACGTCGCGCCCCGAAGTCCGAAGTGACTCGCCCGAGAAGCGGGCTTGTCGTTCCGGGTGGTGGCGGCACCTCGCCTGAGAGGCGGCCGAGATTCCCGACCAGGGATTCGGCCACGCCGAGCCCGCCGCGTTCGACCAGCGAGCGGGCCAATTCATGATCAAACGCACCGTCCATCAGCCGACGCTCTGGCGACGCTTCGAGCAAACCCGATTTTGGACCGGCCTCCCGCATGGCGCCGATCATCTGGGTGACCAGAAGCGTCTCAAATTCCTTGGCGATGTCCTCAGCCGACCGATTGCGTGCCGCCAGGGGCGAGCGGGTACCCGTCGGCAATGAACTTTGGAGGAACGCGATCGAATCGAGACCAACGGGCCGCATCACATCATCTCGATTTCGCCATCGAGCGCGCCAGAGGCCTGAATGCCCTGCAGCACTGCAATCAGATCCTGCGGGGTCACGCCAAGCGTATTGAGACCGGCGACCAGCTCGCCGAGCGTCACCCCACTTTTCAGTACGGCCAGACTGTTGCGGTGACCGCCCTCCGCGACGATCTGACTATCCGGCACCACCACCGTCTCACCCTCGGAGAAGGGGGCGGGTTGGGAGACTCCGAATTGTGTCTGGATCTCGATCTGCAGCGTGCCATGCGCAATCGCCACAGGCGCCAGACGGATATCGCTTCCCATCACGATCGTCCCGGTACGCTCGTTGATCACAATGCGAGCGCGGCGGTCGGTCGCCACCTCGAGCTTCTCGATCTGCGCCAGCAATTGCATGGCGGGAATCGGACCTGGCTCGACGCTCCGAACTTCGACGGTTTTGGGATCGAGTGCGGTGGCTACCCAAGGCATGGAAATGTGTCTATTGATCGTGCCGGCCATGCGAGCCGCCGTAGTGACGTCCGGCATATGCAGGCTGAAGAGAAGCCGGCCATCCTGTCCGAGATCAACCGGAACCTGGCGCTCGACCAAAGCACCCTCGGGAATCGTGCCCGCGGTGGGGTGACCGATCGTTTCCGACGAGCCCGAAGCGGCGACAGAAAAGCCACCACCGAGCGAGACCGCCCCCTGGGCTACCGCGTAGACCAGGTCGTCGCCGCCAAGCAATGGTGTCGAGATCAAGGTTCCGCCACGCAGAGATTTGGCGTCACCCAGCGACGAGACCTGAATGTCGATCCGATCGCCAGAGCGGGCAAAGGGCGGCAGCGAGGCCGTGACCAGCACGGCAGCCGCATTCTTGACCCGCACCTGCCGCGGATCGACCTGGACCAGAACGCCCCGCCGACGCAGCATATTGAGGATGCTCTGGATTGTGAACACCGCTTGTTGACCATCGCCGGTCCCCTGCAAACCGACCACGATGCCGTAGCCTGAAAGTTGGTTCGACCGAATACCCTCGACAGCGGCGATGTCTTTGATGCGAGCCGATTCGGCAACCCCAGCCGCAGCCGGAAGCAAGACCAACCAGGCAAGCAGCATCGCCCCGCACCAGCGCGCCATCAGAAGGGCCATACCCAGTCCAGCACGGCGATACCCCAGGGCTGCCGCGTCTGCCGGCCAAGCGGCCCGTAGCCGTAATAATGGATCTGGGCCTCGGCGAGTCGGGTCGACTCCACTTCGTTTCCAGAATTGATATCTTCGGGGCGCACCCAGCCGGCGACCATCAGGTACTGGTCCTCATGGTCGACCGAAACCTGTTTCTGCCCGGCCACCCAGAGGTTTCCGGTCGGAGCCACGGCTTTCACCTCAACCGTCACACGCGCGCTGAGGCGTCCGCGACGGCTGGTCGAGCCCTCGCCTTGCCAATCACGCTTCGAGTTGGCCTTGATCAATTGACTGACGTCGATGTCGGGATTTTTGGCCGCGAGCTGCTGCGGCAAACCGAAGAATTGCTCGAAGCCTTCGAGGACTGCCGATTCGCTCTTGGTATCGGTCGAGGCCGATTTTTGTCCAGAGTCATCTTCCACCACCAGCACCGTCAGCAGATCGCCAGGCCGAGCGGCGCGGTCATCCGTGAACTCAAAGGCGCTATTCGAGCTGGTCCGCCACAAAGAACCACTGCGGCGATCCGGCGTGGCCGTGGGCGACAGCAGCACCTGGCCACCCGTCGGGGTCTGGATCTTATGCTCGAAAAACGGCGAAGCGCAGCCACTCGCAGAGCCGAGCACAAGCAGAAAGAGAAGCCGGGGCATCAGTCCGATAAGACCCGGAGCTGGCGTGAGCCCCTTCCCTCTCGCGCTCATCGCCGCCGGGTGCGTGATAGGTGCCCTAGAACGCAACCCGGACCCGGCCATGCGAGACCACCTTTCCCGTCAATTCCCGACCTGAAGTTGGATTCACCACGCGCACGTTCTCTCCGACGGCCGCACTCTCAAGCGCTTCGCCCGTCGCGCTCACCAGAAGCATCCCCGAGTGCAGTTCAAGCCGCACCTGATCCCCGCGCTTCACCCCCACGGGCGCATCCAACTGCCGCAAGGTCGCGAGTTCTCCACGGCCGACATCCGAGCGCAGGGCGCGACCGAGAACCTCCTGGGAAGTCTCGAAACCCGTCCCGGCGCCGCTCGATACCGCTCGAATTTCAATATCAATATCAGATGTCGTTAGAACCTCGCCACGGCGAAGGCTCCGCCGGAAGACCACCCGCGGAGCGTGCGTCTCAAGCATCAGAGGCACATTGCGACGCTCGACGATTTCACCTGCTTGTTCGATCGTGAGACGCGCCATCGCGTGTCCATCGCGCTGCCGAGTGATTTCCGAAACCACCACGTCCACCGCGCCGTGCGGAACCCGAAGAGCCCGGCCCAGCTCGACCCGCGCGATGCGCTCTCCGGGTTCAAGCCAGGCTTCCGCAGCCGTCTCGATGCTGACCTGTAGCTCCTCGGCTTCGAGGACGCGGTGGGCTCGCACCACCCGAACGCCCACCGGGATCCGATACTGCACGCCTTCTTCGTCGAGCCCGGCCTCGCGCAAGCGGGCAAGAATTTCGTTGCCACTGAGTCGTTGCGCGTCACCGACCGCAGGGGCCTCGGCCAATGCGACATCGGCCAGCGCAAGCCCATCCCCCTCGAGATCTGCGATATCGCCGAGATGCACCGTACGACCCTCGACGATCGCGTCGCTCTGGATCGAGATGCGTCCGGTCGCAGCCTGCGCCTGTACCGGCCGGGTGGATGCGGTCGCGACAAGGCCGGCGACCAAGAGGACTGCGGCCTTCACCGCGCCATCCCGGCCGCCGCACGAAGCATTTCGTCGGCCGCGGCCACCGCACGCGAATTGATTTCATAGGCACGCTGGCCGGCGATCATCGCCACCAACTCCTCGACCACGCTCACGTTCGAATTCTCGAGGAAGCCCTGGGTCAATCCACCAAAGCCGTCCTGGCCCGGAGTGCCGCTCTGCGGCGAGCCCGAGGTCACGGTTTCTGCGAAAAGGTTGCGACCTTCAGCCCGCATTCCGGCCGGGTTCGCAAAGCGTACGGTCTGGATCTGGCCGACCTGGGTCTGGGCGGTCTCCCCAGGCAGACGGGCGCTCACGGTGCCATCGATGCCAATGGTGATTTGCTCGGCCCCTTCCGGAATCCGGATCGGCGGCGTGAGGGCGTCGCCATCGGACGTGACCAGTGCGCCGCTCGAATCGAGTTTGAAGGCCCCGGCCCGTGTGTAGGCCGGACTGCCATCGGGCGTAGTGATTTGAAAGAAGCCTTCCTTGCTGATCGCGACATCAAGCGGGTTGGTGGTCTGGACGAAATCGCCCTGGAGATGGACCCTTTGGATCCCCGCTGGCTTGACGCCAAGACCCACCTGAAGCCCGGTCGGCACCTGCGTCGTAGCGGTATTCGCCGCGCCCGGATCACGCAGCGTCTGATAGAGAAGATCCTGAAAATCCGCCCGACTACGTTTGAATCCCGTTGTACCTACGTTTGCCAGGTTGTGGGCGATGACGTCGATATTGAGCTGCTGGGCTTCCATGCCCGTAGCCGCGGTATAAAGCGCACGAATCATGAGATCTCCCTATGCGACCCGGCCGACTTCGCCGATCGCCTTCTGCTGCAAGCCGTCAAGTCGCTGTAGCGCCGTCATATAAGCCTCAAAGCCGCGCGTGGCCTCGATCATCTGGACGAGAGCCTCGACCGGAGAGACATTCGAGGCTTCAAGCGCGCCTTGCACGATGTTGAAGCTGCCTTCTTCGGCCTCCCGCACGCTCCCGAGGCGCGGGATGAAGAGGCCTCCCCCTTCACGCGTGAGAGTGCTCTGGTCCTCCACCTCGACGACGCGCAGACGTCCGACGCGATCGTTTCCGACCGAGATGCTGCCGTCGCTGCCGATCGAGATGCTATCACCCTGGGCAAGCGCGTCGCCGAGCTGGATCTCACCGCCGTCCCCCTGTACCGCGTGGCCGTCTCCCGTGACGAGAACTCCCTCTTCATTGAGGCTGAAAACACCGCGCCGGGTCAGACGTTCGCCGTCGGGGGTTGCGACCATCAGAAAGCCCTCGCCCGAGAGCGCCACATTCAGGGGATCCCCGGTCTGCTCGACAGGGCCCTGGGAGAAATCGGTGCTGGTCGCCGATCGCGTGATGTGTTCCCCGGCTGCTGCACCGGCCGCACGTGGGCCCGAGGTTGAGCTCTGCATCTGTAAAAGACTTTTGAAGCCAGTCGTGCCAATATTCGCGAGATTGGTCGCGATTGCGTCGAAGCGTTCCATGGCGGCGAGTCCGCCCGAAATTGCTGAAATCATAGCCGGGTTCATGGTCTCACCTCCGGGTCGCCGGACCAGGACCGCGCAAATGCCGTACCAGGGGAAGCCAGAGGCTTTGTGCGTCCATCGACGACCATCGACACCCCGTCTGGCAGAATCTGCCGACTGCCAGCAGAAGTCTGCCGGGCACGATCAAGCCCCCGCTGAAGTTCGATTTCGGCCGGGGAAAGTGGAGCCGGTTCCTCGGCGCCGGGCTCAAGCCGAGGCGCATCCCGGCGCGGGGCGGCGACGGAGCCGAGCCCGGGTTGCCACGACAGGGCCGGGTCTCCCTCGACACGCGAGAGGCGTTCCCCCAGCGACGCCAGCAGGCCGGCCATGCGCTCGCCATGCCGCGCGAGGCGACCATCGAGTTCGTTGGCCTGCCCTTCGGCCTGCGCAATCAGAAGTCTCAGATCATCCCGCAGAACTTCAAAGCGGCAGTAAGAGGCCTCCGCCGCCGCCAGATCGGGGCTGCGTTCCCGCCGCAGAAGCAGCAGGAGCACGACCCCCACAACGGCGAAATCGATCGTCACCCGCAGCAACTCCATTCCGTCATATGCCCCGAACATGGTTCACGGCCTCCCCAACTCGTCGCGCAAGAGCAGCTTGAGCCGAATCAAGGACTTTGTTCGGAGCTGCGAAACCCTCGATTCCGTCACCCCCAGAACAGCGCCGATTTCCTTCATGGTGAGGTCTTCCTGGTAGTAAAGCGCAATCACCGTGCGTTCTTTGGTCGAAAGCCGCTCGAGCGCATCCGCCACCAGATCGACGCGCTCGCGCGCCAGCACAGCCGCCAAGGGGTCACAGGCCCGTTCATCGGCGATGGAGGCCGCGCCACCGCCCCCTTCGTCGCCGACACCCATGTCTTCGAGTCTCAGGATTTCGCGGCGGCCAAGGTCATCCAACATTTCATGCAGTCGGCCGAGTTCAATCCCGAGTTCGCACGCGACCTCCTCCTCGGACGCAGCGTGTCCAAGTCGCACCTCGACCGCACGGTACGCCTCCTCGAGCTGACGGCTACGACGCCGTGCGCTGCGGGCCTGCCAATCGAGCGAACGCAGTCGATCCAGAATCGCGCCACGAATCCGCCATTGGGCATAGGTCTCCAGGGAGACGCCACGCGCGGGATCGAAGTTGCGCAAGGCATCGAGCAGGCCGCCGAGTCCGAAACTCACCAGCTCATCGATCCCGAGCGAGGCTGGCAGCCGATGCGCCATGCGTCGAACGACGCGCCGCACCAGCGGCAGGTGCTCGCGGATCTGATCGTCATCAATCTCGGCAAATGGCGCCGGTGGCGGCAAAGCTTCCACGGCATCGCGTACCTGCATGGCTTTCATGAGCGCTCCTCTCCGAGCAGACGACGGAAGAAAAACTGGAGACCTCCCTTTGGAGGTGCAAGCGGAGGGTTGGCGAGCAGACCCCGCGCGATCCCCTCGATCGAACGCGAAGCCGCGCACGCTGGAGAGAACTCGAGTAAAGAACGCTGACGGCGGACCGCCGTGGGCAACTCCACATCGAAGGGGATTACCCCCGCCAAGCTGAGCGAGACGCCGAGGAAGCGTTCGCTCACCCGGCTCAAATGGCGCCAGGTGGCCTCGCCTTCGCGTTGGCTGCGCGCCATGTTCACGATGACCGAAAAGTTCCGTTCGGCGTACCGCCGCGACATCACCTTGACAAGAGCGTAGGCGTCGGTGAGCGCGGTCGGTTCGGGAGTCACGACGAGAAGGATTTCGTTGGCCGCCACCGCAAAGAAGGTCACATTGGAGGAAATGCCGGCGCCGGTATCAATTAACAAAACATCGAAATCATCTTCGAGGACATCGACCTCCTCGAGCAAACGAAGCCGTTGCGGACCGCTCAAATGCGTGACGTCTTCGAAGCCGCTGGAGGCCGGGACGATGCGCAGCCCTTCCGGACCATCCAACAAGGCTTCGCTGATGCCACATTCACCCAGGAGGACATCACGCAAGGTTGCCGTCGGCTGAAGACCCAGCAGAGTATCGACGTTGGCCAGCCCGAGGTCGGCATCAAGGATGATCACCCGCTGCCCTGCCCTTTGCAGCGCAACGCCAATATTCACGACCAGATTTGTCTTGCCCACGCCGCCCTTGCCGCTGCAAACGGCGATGACACGAAAGCTCCGGGGGCCGGGCTCGGGTTTGGGGATTCCCGCATTTATCGTCTTGTGCCGCCGGGCGGCAAGCCGTTCCGTCAAATCCACTACCCTTGGACCCGGATCCGCCTGCACGTCCTTTGCATTCGCCGCTGCCATCCCACCCCCCTATGCTGCCCGCAGGCGCTCGAGAATTCCCTTTGTGTCCATGGGTTCGAATCCCTCCAGGGCCGAGCGGCCACTGGCGAGCCAGGAAACCCGCACGCCAACGCTCTCGAGCCAGCCCAGCACCAGGCCCGGCTCGTCGGTTGCATCCAGGTGTGTGACGATCGCCTCGGTTGGCTCAAGATGCGCCAACTGCCCCCAGGTTCGCGCCAACGCCGCCCGGCTCATGGCCGCGCTCACCACGACAGTCACACAAATGGGTTCCCGGGCGTGACAGAGCGTATGTTCGAGTTCGTGGCTCGCGTCGACCCCAGGTGTATCGACCACCACAAAACCGGCGTTCGTGCGCTCAAGCAAGTCGCCGAAGGCGCCCGGATCGTGTGGAGCACAAAAATCGACCCGCAGAGCGCGCGCCCATGCCCGTGCCTCTTCCGCAGCACCTACCTTGCGATTGTCGAGACTGACGAGCAGGGCCTCCTCGGCCCCGCTGCTCAGCAGATGGTGCGCGATCAGGCGACCGGCCGTCGTGGTCTTGCCACTCCCGGGTGCACCGATCAGAACCCGTGTGCGAGCGGCGCTCTGGCCGCGCGGTGCAGCGAGCAAACGGGTCAGCGAAAGAGCGATGGCATCCTCGGGTAAATTCCCATCAAGAGTCTCAGAGCGCACCTCGGCAGCAACCCGCGCCGCGAGCCCGCCCGTAAATCCGAGCGACGCAAGGCGGCTGATGAGCTGGTCGGCCGAGCTGTTTTCAGCGCCGTGTGGGGCCGCCTCCAGAATGGCGCGCCGCATCCGTTCCAGTCGGCCGCTGATACCGCGCAATTCACTGCGCAGGGCGCGGTTCTCGTCGCTGCCACTGGCGCTGCCTGTGGTCGCGGGCAATCTCTGCACCACAGCCTCTCCGGCGCGCTCCTCTATATCGACGGCAGCCAGGATCTCGATTCCCCCCTCGGGGAGCGCCTCGCTACCCAACACCAGAGCGTCAGCGCCGAGCGCGGCCTTCAATCGCGCCATCGCCTCGGCCGAGGTGCGGCCATGGAAACGCCGGATCCTCATGCGTGGCCTGCCATAGGTTCGGCACTTTCGGTAGCGACGATGCCGAGCGAGTCAATACGAATTCCACCAGGAACTTCAGCTGGAGAGACCACGGAGAAACTCGGCATGAAGCGTTCCAGGAAGCGCCGCAGGTGGGGCCGCAACGAGGCCGAGGTGAGAAGCAGGGGCTGGTGGCCGCGCAACGTAAAGCGCTCGGCCGACGCCGCCAGGCTCTGTACCAGTTGGTGCGCACGCGCTGGATCCAGGGCGAGGAAGGCGCCATCCTCACCCCGGTGCAGAGACTCGGCGAGTTCCCGCTCAAGACGCGGCGCCAACGTGACCAGTGGCAAGGAGCGATCCTTTGCAATGAAGCGCTGGACGATGGCGCGGCCCAAGGCCTGCCGAACATGCTCGGTCAGCGCGATGGGATCCTTCTGCGCCGGTGCGTGGTCCGCCAACGCCTCGAGAATCGAGCGCAGATCGCGAATGCTCACGCCCTCACGAAGCAGGTGCTGCAGCACTTTCTGCACGCCACCGAGGGTCAACTGCTGCGGCACCAGCTCCTCGACAACTTTGGGGTTGGAGCGGGCAACGCCCTCGAGAAGTGCCTGCACTTCCTGCCGGCCGAGCAACTCATGCGCGTGCCGCCGGACCAATTCGGTCAAATGCGTGACTACGACCGTGGCAGGATCGACCACGGTGAAGCCGCCGAGTTGCGCACGCTCACGGTCTGCTGACGAAATCCAGAGCGCATCCAAGCCAAAAGCGGGCTCACGCGTTGGCAAACCCGGAATCCCGGACTCCTCTCCCGTCCCGCCAATTGCCAGCAAACAACCCATCCTGACCTGTCCACAAGCAATCTCCACGCCCTTCAAAAGGATCGAATACCCAGCCGGCTCGAGCTGCAGATTGTCGCGGATATGAACCGAAGGAACGACGAGCCCCAATTCGGCGCCGAGCTGTCGACGCAGGTTGCGGATGCGTTCGATCAGATCACCTGACTGACGGCCGTCGACCAGCGGCACGAGTTCGTAACCCACCTCGAGTTCAAGAAGCTCGGGCAGCACGAGGCCTGCCGCCGGTGCCAACTCGCCCCGCTGCTCGCCCTGGCTTGTCTTCGCAGAAGCACTCTCGGCCTCCTGGGCGCGTTCATTCTGCCCCTCGCGGGCGATCCAGCAAAGCCCGCCGGTGACGCCCGAGAGCAGGATGAAAGGCAGAAAGGGTAGCCCGGGCACCAGCGCGAAGAGCAGCAACATCGCCGAGACGGCGCCCAGCACCCGCGGTTCGAAAAGGATCTGTTTCGTGACCTCTGTGCTCAGGTCCGACCCCGAGGCCGCGCGGGTGACGATGATACCGGCAGCCGTCGAGACCAGAAGTGCCGGAATCTGGGAGACCAGCCCGTCTCCAACGGTCAGGATGGTATAGGTCGCAGCCGCTTCGGCCAGACCAAGGCCACCTTGCAGCATCCCGATGATGAGGCCGCCGAAGATATTGACCGCGGCAATCATCAAGCCGGCGATCGCATCCCCCCGCACGAATTTACTGGCACCATCCATAGCACCGTAGAAATCGGCCTCGGCCTCAATCGAGCGCCGCCGTTCGCGGGCCTCCTTCTCGCCGAGCATTCCGGAGTTCAATTCCGCATCAACGGCCAGTTGCTTGCCTGGCATGGCATCGAGGGTGAAGCGCGCCGCCACCTCGGCGATACGGCCCG
>VFKT01000371.1 GCA_009885395.1 Deltaproteobacteria bacterium
AATCTCTTACGCCACCGCCCACCGGGACGGGCTGGTGCGCTTCCTGGACGATGCCCGCATCCCGCTTGATACCAACTTTGTCGAGCGTGGCATGCGGCCCGTCGCCGTCGGTCGGAAAAACCATTACGGCTCGAAATCCGAGCGTGGCACCCGCGTCGCAGCCCTTTTCTACACGCTGATCGAGCTGGCCAAACACCTCGGCGTCGAACCCGCCGGCTACCTCGCCACGGCCACCCGCCGAGCCATCGAGAATCCCGGCACCGTCACGCTGCCACGCCAGCGCTCGTCCGACTGATTCTCGCCTCGCTCGCACCGCCCGTGAGCCTGCCCGAGATCACCCGCCCCCGCGAGACGGGGCTCGGCGAGCCCTTACGATCCTCCTGAGGGAGCAGAGTGTCACCCTCCGGCCGGTCGCTCGAGGTGCGCGTCCACAATTTCTGGCGCCTGCCTGGCCGGGATCGGCAAAGGCTGTTCGCCGCCAGGACTGGCCCCGATTTCCCTGGCAGGCCCGGCCCCGGGCACCCGCGCTGGCGCGGAGGTCGGGCCGCTCGTGGAGTTGTAGATCCGAGCGACTCGCTTCCGCTGTGCTCGTGGCGCATAGTTCGATCCGAGTTCAGAAGGATAGCGTCAATCCTGCCGGGGAACGAGACAACGAGCAAGGCGTGGCCTGATCGGCGGGCAGGCGTACGCGCGCGCGACGGAAACTCAAATGGCAATATGTTTGACCTATCAAAGCCCGATCGGCGGGCTCGAACTTTTCTCGAACGGCGAAGCACTCGAAGGCCTTCTCTTTGACGACAGCCGCAAGGTGGAGCGCTGGCGCGCGCAATCCCAGTCTGGCAGCGATGCGATCCTCGACCGCACCTGCCGCCAGCTTGACGGCTTCTTCGCCGGCCGGCGCCAGGAATTCGATGTGCCATTGGCGCCCGCAGGGACACCCTTCCAACTCCGCGTGTGGAAGGCCTTGTTGCGCGTCCACTACGGCGAAACGGCTACCTACGGCACGATCGCGGCCCATATCCGTCGGCCGACAGCGTCGCGGGCTGTTGGACTCGCCAACGGCTCGAACCCGATCGCGATTCTCATTCCGTGCCATCGGATCATCGGCGCCAACGGTAGCCTGACGGGCTATGGTGGTGGCCTCGATTGCAAGCGTTTCCTGCTCGCTTTGGAGCAGGGCCAGGGGCAGATCGTCGCGCGCGCGGCCTCTGCGTCAAGCGGAGCCGGTAGCTCCTCCGCTCAAGATTGCTCCGACAGAGCCTTCGGAAATTAGAGTTGGCACCGATGGGCTCGCGGCAGATCGGGCGCCACGGGACGGTCGAGGAAGGCTCGTCGTCGGCCGCCACCGCTTTCGCCGGCAGGTGGCGGGCGTCGAGTCGGCTGCGCTTCAGCGCGGGGGTCCGCGACGTCGGCAACGCGGTAAACGCCGGCAGGTGGCGGGCGTCGAGTCGGCTGCCGTTTCAGCGCACGGTGATCTGGCGAATATCGTTGCGCAAGCGCGCCAGAGCCTCGGCGTCACGCACATCATAGGTGCCGCGCACCGCACCCTCGCTGTCGACCAGCACGAAGCGCTGGCTGTGGATGATCTCTTCGTCGCCAAGTTTGACATTGCCCTTTGCAACGGGCAGCAACAGGCCCTCCCCGGCAAGCCGCCAGATCTCTTCGCGCTCTCCGGTCAGGAAGAGCCAGCGCGCCGGATCGGCACCGGCCCGCGCCGCATACGCCGCCAACACCTCGGGTGTGTCGCGTTCGGGGTCGACCGTGATCGAGACGAAGCGCAAATCGTCGAGGTCGTCGGTGTCGCTCCCCAGCCGCTGCATCTCACCCGTCATGCGCGGACAGATGCCGCTACAGCTGGTGAAGATCAGATCCGCGACCCAGGGCCGACCCGAGAGATCCTTCAGCGAAACCGTCTTGCCCTGCGTGTCCACCAACGAAAAATCGGGAAGCTGGACGATCTTCGGCAAAACCGTGTCGCGCTGCGGCGCGTTGGCGAGAACCCAAAGGGCCGCCGCGACGCCAGCGAGGGCAAGGCCGAGTAGCACCAGCAGGGGGCGCGAGGCTTTCATCAGGCGAGCCTCGTATCGAGTGGCCGGTTGGCCAGGATACGTGCGATCAGGAATGTCGCCAGCGCGAAGACGAAAGTCACGCCGAGTGAAAAGCCGAAAGAAGGGGCATCGACACCGGCGGCACCCGGGGCCAGGGCTTCGCGCAGCGCGGCCACGCCGTAGGTCAGTGGATTCATGACGATCAAGGGGCGCAGCCAGCTCGAGGCTCCCTGTGGCGGAAAAAAGGCCCCCGAGAGCAGCCACATCGGCATCAGGACGAGGTTCATGATGGCGTGAAAGCCCTGCGTCGAATCAAGCTGCCAAGCGATGATGAAGCCAAGCCCGGTCAGGGCAAACGAGATCAGCGTCAATACCAGCACCGCCAAGGCCACGCCGCTTGCGCCGGGATGGATATCGAGCCAGGGCATTGCGGCTAGCAAGATCGCGGCCTGCCCAAGCGCCAAGGTGCTGCCACCGAGGATCTTGCCGGCGACGATCGCTGCGCGCGAAATTGGGGCCACCAGCACCGCCTGCAAAAACCCTTCGCGACGATCTTCGATCACGGAAATGGTCGAGAAGATCGCCGTGAACAGCACGATCATCACCATCACGCCGGGGTAGAAGAACGTCGCATAGCCGACGCTACTCTCGGCACCGCCAGCACGAAACGAGCCCGAGAAGCCCGAGCCGAGCAGGAGCCAGAAGAGCAATGGTGTCGCGAGCGCGCCGACGATGCGACTGCGTTGACGGTAGAAGCGCACGATATCCCGCCACCAAAGGGCTTCGATCGCCTGCGCGGCGTGGCCGAAACCAGAAATAGTGCTCGACTGCGCTATGGGTGCGGTCGGCTGTGAAGTTGCAAAACTCATTCGTCAGCGCTCCGTTCTTCCAGCAGATGGCGTCCGGTGCGTTGGAGAAAAACATCTTCAAGCGTCGGCCGCCCGACGCTGATCGCCTCGATCCGGCCGGGCAGTGCCTCGAAGAGCACGGGAACGAATTCGTGGCCGCGCTGGCGGCGGATGCGGCAGGTGCCGTCCACCACAGCCGCCGTCTCCCCGAGTGTGCGCAGGATATCGTCGGCCAGGACCTGCGGATCGCCGCCGTGTACGACGATCACATCGCCGCCGACGTCGTGGCGCAGGTTCTCTGGCGTGTCGAGGGCGACGACCTGGCCGCGGTCGAGCAGCAGCAGTCGATCACAACGTTCGGCATCTTCCATCAAATGCGTGCTAACCAGCACCGTGCTGCCGTCGCGCGTGCGCAGCGCGTCCAGGTGACGCCACAGCTCGCGTCGCGCGCCTGGGTCGAGGCCGGTGGTCGGTTCGTCGAGCAATAAGACCGCTGGCCGGTGCAGGAGCGCCCGCGCCAGATCGACCCGCCGCGCGAGGCCGCCGCTCAGCGTGGCGACGCGGGCTTCGGCACGTTCGCCCAGATCGAACGCCTCGAGCAGTTCCGCGACCCGATGCAGGGTGTCGGCGCGGCCCAGACCCTGCAGACGCGCGTGGTGTTGAAGATTTTCGCGCACCGTGAGCAAGCCGTCCAGGCTGGGCGATTGGAAGGCCACACCGAGTCGCTGGCGAACAGCATGGGGTTCATCGCTGACATCGTGGCCGTCGATGCGGGCGCGACCTTCGCCAGCGCGGATCAGGGTGGCCAGAATGCGGAAGAGCGTGGTCTTGCCGCCTCCATTGGGACCGAGCAGGCCAAAAATTTCGCCGCGCGGCACCCCGAAGGAAACCTTGTCGAGGGCGCGTCGCTCGCCGTAGAGGTGCCCGAGCCCACAGGCTTCGATGATCGTCTCACCCATGGTTTCAGTTCTCAGAAGGATTGTCGCGTGAGCACCAAGGCCCCAAGCAGAAGGGGTAGGTAAATCACTGAAACGTGTAGCAGGCGTCGGGCATCATTTGTTTCTCGCCTTGAGGCGAAGACCAGCGTGGCTGCGAGCAGGAGCAGACCGAGTGTCAGGGCGATCGCGAAATAGGGCTCGCCTGCCACCCCGAGCAGCGTGGGCAGCAGG
The DNA here is from genome assembly GCA_009885395.1 of Deltaproteobacteria bacterium. Classification (GTDB taxonomy): domain Bacteria; phylum Desulfobacterota; class Binatia; order UBA12015; family UBA12015; genus SXLG01. The sequence goes on from VFKT01000371.1 coordinate 4,066, forward strand.
CTTGTCGGCAGCAGGGCCGCTGCGTAGAGCACGGCTTGACGTGCGGTGCTGCCGCCCGAGGGCTCGACCACCGGCAGCATCGGCTGTCCGGCACGGGCGTAATCGTCGCGGTACATCCAGGCGATCGCCAGGAAATGCGGCATTTGCCAGAGGAAGAGGATGGCGAAGAGCAGCCAGGCTTCGGCTGAAAGATCGCCAGCGCCTGCGGCCCAACCCATCAAGGGCGGCAGGGCTCCGGGCACCGCACCGATCACCGTGCAAAGCGGCGTGACCCGCTTGAGAGGCGTGTAGCAGCCAACATAGAGGAGCACCGTGATCAGTCCGATGGAGGCGGCCAACGGACCTCCCGCCGCGTACATCAAGGCCACACCGCTGGCGGCCAGGACGAGACCAAAGAGCAGTGCCGGCGTTGGCACCAGACGTCCCTGGGGCAGGGGGCGATTGGCGGTGCGCGCCATGAGGCGATCGGTCTCGGCTTCAAACCATTGATTGAGAGCGCTCGCCCCGCTGGCGAGCAATGTTGCGGCGAGCAGGACTCCGGTCGCGGGCAGAAATACGATCGGTCCGCGGGCGCCGACATAATAGCCCGCGGCGACCGAGATCACGGCCATCGTCGTGATGCGCGGCTTGGTGAGTTCGAGGAGATCGCGCCCGAGCGATATGGCTCGTGCGGCGGGCTTGGCTGTGGGCGTCGCTGAGCCGGACGCGGCGTGCGTGATTGTTGCGGTGGGCGTGTCGAACCTGCCGTGCGTGATTGTTGCGGCGGAGGCGCCATGCGTCGTCGCTGCGTCGAGCGTCGGGTTGGGCGGAACGGTGTTTCTGCTCATGGCGGAGGTACGCTCTTACTCGCCGGTGCCACGCTCGGCGAGCGGGGCCTTGCCCAGTCGGCCTGGCCCAAGCCGCCGGCCATCAAGCCCAGCGCGACCAGGAGAGCCGCCGGGACCAGCGCCCAGACCAGCTCGCCTTGTACAGCGGCCGCCTCGGCAGAGCCGGGCACCACGGCGTGTCGCTGCCGCAGCAGCCACGTCACGGTGGCGAACTGCAAAACAAAAAAAAGAGCACCGAGCGCCCAAAAGAATGTTGCCTGCATGGGAAGGTGGGGAGGATCTGCGGGGCGGGTTCGAGTCCCGCCCCGCAGATCTGAATCACCCGGCGTAGGAGAAGTCGAGAGTGGCGGTGCCGCCCTCGGCAACCGTGACCTTGGCTTCTTTGGTGCCTAGTTTTTCCTGCCAGACGACGACATCGTAGTCGCCTGCGGGCACGTTCTTGATCGCGAACGAGCCGTCGGCAGCGCTCACCGCGTAGAAGGGATGCGTCAGGACGCCGATTGAGCCGCTCATCCAGGGATGAACGTCACATTTCACCGCGACCATGACTTCTTCCGCGTCGAATTTTGTTTCTTTCTGCTTTACAAATTTAGGCATCGCGAAGTTGAACTGTGGGCTGAGCTTGGGCATGCCGTGCACATTGTGCAGCGTCTGATCGTTGTTGAGGAACTTCATCGGCTGGCCGACCTGAATGCCCACGACATGGGGCAGATACTGGCAGCCCTTCTGGTCGATGATCGAGGGCTCGCTGGGTGCGGGGTGGGTGCCGGAAACCGTTTTCAGGTAGATGAAGGCGAACTGCAGCGCGCCGTCGGTGACCACAATATTTTCGGCCAGCACGGGCGCCGAGTGAGCGGCCGCACAAACCGGATCGGCGGCCATATCGAGCGTCGCCCGTTTGGGAGCCGCACCCTCGAACTTCACCTTGCCCGAGATCGTCCCGCCGGCCATGGCCGGGCCGGCGATCGCCAGCGTTGCTGCCGCGGCCAAGCCGCTGATTCGCATCCAACTTATCGTCTGCATCTGAAAATCCTCGCTCTGTTTTCCGGCGTCCAAGGCCGGCCTCAGTAGAAAAATGACAGGTTGAGTCGTAGCGGTCGGGGTCCCCTGCGCCAAGGCGTCGCGCGGCAGTCTGTCGCAGCTTGAGCCTGCCTTTTGGGGCGGCCGAGAGGAGCGGAGTTCGGGGATGGGGCACGCGGCAGCGGGCCAGCCGTCCGCATTGGAGCGGATGTGGTTCGTGAGCTTCAACGTCGGCTACCCCTACGCGCGGCAGCGGGCCAGCCGTCCGCGTTGGAGCGGATGTGGATCTCGAGAGGAGCGGAGTCCGGGGCTGGCACGCGGCAGCGTGCTGTTTCTGCGGCGTGCGCTCTGGCGCGAGGTGCTTCTGGGCTGCGGGCTGGGGCGGCACCCGGCGGTGACCGGGTGCTTGCGGGGACCGCATCGGGACACCTTTCGGTCGCGCTGTCATCGAGCCTGCAGGCCGGGGTCCCTGTCCTTCCACGAACGAGGGATCGCAATGCCTTGTATCAGGGCTGCGCCTGAAATAGATCGGACCCTCATGGATGTCGGCCGCCGGGAAACGCTGTCGGGCAGGGCATTTGCAGGCCTCGCTCTTCGCCGCGCCCTGGCGGATGGTCGGGCGAGCACCGCTTAACGCGGGCTGCTGCTCCCCGCCGATCGACGCCACGGGCGCCCAGCTTGTTGGTCCCGGCGGCGTTTCTGTATCCAGAGTCTGTCCCGTGGGCCGGCCGGTTGCGCTTGTGGCGTCGCTTCGGTTGGGGCGGGAAGGGATACGAGAACGATGACGGCAATAGCAACTCAAGATTTCGTAAGGATTTTCGACACCACGTTACGCGATGGCGAGCAATCGCCGGGCGCGACCATGAACACCGGCGAGAAGCTCGCCATCGCGCGCCAACTCGAAGCGCTCGGGGTCGACGTGATCGAAGCTGGTTTCGCGGCCTCGAGTGAAGGCGATTTCGATGCGATCCGACAAGTGGCGGCGGCGGTGCGGGAACCGATCGTGCTGAGCCTGGCGAGCACCCGGGCGCCGGATATCGAACGTGCCCTGGCGGCGGTCGAGGGCGCGAGCCATCCGGGGCTGCACGTCTTCATCGCCACCTCGGACATCCATTTGCAGCATAAGCTCATGATGAGTCGCGAGCAGGTGGTCGAAGCCGCGGTCTGGGCGGTCGAGCGGGCGCGGCAACACGTCGATCATGTCGAATTTTCAGCCGAGGACGCCTCGCGCAGTGACGTGAATTTTCTCTGCCAGATTTTCGCTGAAGTCATTCGCGCCGGTGCGACCGTCTGCAACGTGCCCGATACCACGGGCTATGCCATCCCCGAGCAGACCGCGGCCCTCTTCCGTCGTTTGCGCAGCGAGGTCAATGGTGGTGATCGCGTCATCTGGAGCGCGCATTGTCATAACGATCTGGGCATGGCGGTCGGCAATTCGCTGGCCGCGGTGCAGGGTGGGGCCCGCCAGATCGAGTGCACGATCAACGGCATTGGCGAGCGGGCGGGCAATACTTCGCTCGAAGAGGTCGTGATGGCGCTGAAAACACGCCGCGACGTTTTCGGGGTGGATACCCATGTCCGTACCGAGCAGATTTTCTCGGCCAGCCGACTGCTCAGTCAGGTGACCGGCATCGCGGTGCCGATCAACAAGCCGATCGTCGGCGACAATGCCTTCGCGCACGAGGCCGGTATCCATCAGGACGGCGTTCTCAAATATAAGCTGACGTACGAGATCATGCGGCCGCAGGACGTCGGTCGCCCGACCAATACGCTGGTGCTGGGGAAGCATTCGGGGCGGCATGCTTTCGTCGATCGCCTGCGCTCGCTGGGCCTGTTTCACGACGGGATTGATGTCAATGATGCGTTCAAGGCCTTCAAGGCGCTCGCGGATCGCAAAAAGAGCGTCTATGACGAGGATCTGGTGGCGATCGTGGCGCGTGAATCGGCCAGCGCCGAAGCGCGTTACGCTTTGCTGGATTTCGAGTGTGCGAGTTCGACCATGGGCCAGCCGCGTGCCCGGGTCCGGCTTGCCATCGCCGGTCGCGAGATTGGCGTCGATGCGACAGGTGACGGCGTGATCGATGCCGTCTATGCCGCGATCGGGGGCGCGCTCGAATCGGTGGGGGATCAGGTTCCGACGCTGGACCGCTACGATGTGAAATCGATCACCAAGGGTGCCGATGCCCAGGGCGAAGTGAGTTGCCTGCTGCGCGAGGGGGGGCGCGTCGCACTCGGGCGGAGCAGCCATACCGATATCATTCAGGCGAGTGCCGAAGCCTATGTGGCGGCATTGAACAAACTCTCCTGGCTGCGCGCCCATCGCCCGGCCGGAGAGGAGCCGAACGGTCCGTGAGGCTCTGCACCCAGGTGGCTGGAGTGGCGCCGCTGGTGAACCTGCTGCGACGCCGTTGACGGCCGATTTTACCTTATGACACCGCACTGGAGAAAAGACACGTGAAGATTGCGATTCTTGGTGGGGACGGAATCGGCCCCGAAGTTCTGGCTTCGGCCATCGAATGCCTGCAGGCGCTCGATCAACGTTTTGCGCTCGGGCTCGAGCTTGAAAAGGGATTGGTGGGCGGTTGCGCCATCGATGCGCAGGGTACGGCCCTTCCCGAGGCCACGCTGAAATTAGCGCGCGACGCCGATGCGACTCTGCTGGGTGCCGTCGGCGGTCCGAAATGGGACGATCCGCGCTCCACCGTGCGGCCCGAGCAGGCGCTGCTCGGGCTACGCAAAGAACTCGGCCTTTTCGCCAACCTGCGGCCGGTCCGGCCGGTCGAGGCGCTGATCGGGGCCTCAACGCTCAAGCCCGAGGTGGTGAGTGGCGTCGACCTTCTGGTCATCAGGGAATTGACAGGCGGGATCTATTTCGGTCAGCCGAGCGAGCGGCGCGATGGCCCGCACGGCCGCGAAGCGGTGGACACGCTTTTCTATACCGAGGGTGAGGTGCGGCGGGTGGTCGAGGTGGCCTTTGACCTCGCTCGCCAGCGTCGGCGCAAGGTCACCTCGGTCGACAAGGCCAATGTGCTCTCGAGTTCGCGACTCTGGCGCGAGGTCGCTCATGAAGTGGCGGCACTCAACCCCGATATCGAGTACGAGGATCTGCTGGTCGATGCGATGGCGATGCATCTGATCCGGCGTCCGCGCGATTTCGATGTGGTCGTGACCGAGAATATGTTCGGTGACATCCTGACCGACGAGGCGGCGATGCTGCCGGGTTCGATGGGGCTTTTGCCCTCGGCGTCGCTCGGCACTCGCGAGACGCGCTCTCAGGCGGGACGGGGCTTGCGCTACGGGCTCTACGAACCGATCCACGGCAGCGCGCCGGATATTGCGGGCAAGGGTCTGGCCAACCCGGTCGCGGCGATCCTCTCGGCCGCGATGATGTTGCGCTTTACGTTTGGTCGTATCGATGCCGCCGAAGCGCTCGAGCAGGCGGTCGAGGCGACGCTGGCCGCTGGTGCCCGCACCGCCGACCTGGTGGGCCCGGGGGAGACCAGGCTCTCGACCTCCGAGATGAGCGCCGCAATTCGCGCGCGCTTGGGCTAGCCGATGGCGCGAATCGTTCTGATCGGCGCCGGCGAGGATCTGCTCGAGGCACTTCTCAAAGCACTCGAGGCTCGGGGGGTGGCTCGTGACGCCGTGCGCGTGCCGGGCGCGAGCGATCCGATGTTTGATGACGAGAGCGTCTCAGGTCCGCCCTCTCGTGAGCTTCGGGCCTGGCTCGATCGGGTTCGTCCCGAGGATCTGCACGACGCCGAAATCGCCGTGGTCGTCGGTGCCGCCGAGCGGGCGGTGCAACTGGCGCCGATTGCGCGGGAAGCTGAAGTCATCCTGGTTGATGCGACCGGGGGCGGGTTTTCAAACGGCGGTACGCTCGTGTTCCCGGGGTTGACGACGGAAGTGCTGGCCGAGGTGGAACTCGGGGATTGGCTGGCCTTGCCGCAGCCGGGAACGGCCGGGCTCTTGATGGCCTTGGCGCCGATCCAGGAGCTCTCGCCCTTGGTCCGGGTCGTGGTGACGGTATTGCGGCCGGCCAGTGTGCGCGGTGGACGCGCCATCGAGGAACTCTCGGGTCAGGCGGTGGAGCGGCTCGGCGGTCGGGCGCTGGAGCCCGAGCAACGCGGCCGGGTGCTCGCTTTTGGCTTGCGGCCCGTGCTGGCATCGGAAAGCGATGGATCGAATCCTGCGGCGACCATGGCGGCCGAGACGCGAATTCTCTTGGGCACGGCAGCGCCCCTGGTCTCGGCCTCAATAATTGACGCCGGTGTTTTTGCTGGTATCGTGCTGGCGGTTCATCTGGAAACCGAACGACCGCTCGATATCAACGAAGTGGCCGGGGCCTTGGCTCGGACCGCGGGGATTCGCCTAGCCGGTCAGGTACCGCTGGGCGGCGGCGACGAGGAAGAGGGCGTGATCGCGATGCTGGCGGATCCCGCTCCTGGTCCGGTCGAGGTCATGGGCTCGCTGGCGCTGCACGTTGCGGGCCTCGAAACAGATCTGGATCTGCCGGCCGGGCTGCGTTTCTTTCTTGTGTTCGACGATCGCTTGCGGGGTCTTGTGGTCCCCTTGGCCGACCTTCTAGAACGATTGCTTGGCCGTGACGACTGAGGCACCACCGAAGCTGCGTTACCGGGCGCAAATCGCCTATGACGGCTCGGCCTGGTCCGGCTGGCAGAGCCAACGGGGTGCTGCTTCGACGGTGCAACATGCCCTCGAAGACGCGCTCTCGACCGTGTTGGGCGAGGCGGTACGCGTGGCCGGTGCAGGACGGACCGACGCCGGCGTCCATGCGCGCGGCCAAGTGGTGGCCTTTGATGTGATGGGCCCGCTCAGCCAGCCGGCGAAAGTCGAGCGCAAGGTAAACGCTCTGCTGGGCGGCTCTGCGGTCCTCCGCGAGCTGCTGCCGGCCGCCGCCGATTTCGACCCCCGGCACGACGCCTGCTCGCGCGTCTATCGCTATCGGCTGCTGAATGCCGCGGTGCTCGACCCTTTCGAGCGTGGTCGCGTCTGGCACGTCCGTGATCCGCTTGATCGTGCCGCCATGTCGAGCGCGGCCGCGGAACTCGTTGGCAGTCATGATTTCGGCAGCTTTCAAAGCGCCGATAACGTGGCGCGACCAAGCGTGCGGCTGGTTAGCGAGAGCATCTTCGAGCCAGCGTCCGGCGCTCTCCTGGTGTATCGCGTCAAGGCCAACGCCTTCTGTCGGGGCATGGTGCGGAACCTGGTCGGCACTCTGGTCGATGTCGGCCGCGGCCGTCTTTCGCTAGAGGGATTTCGGGACTTGTTCGCGGCCTGTGATCGGGCCCGCGCACCGAAGGGGGCGCCGCCGGGCGGGCTCTTTCTGGAACAGGTCAACTATCCATGAAGTGCAGGCAAGCCCGTCGCGCGGAGTGGCCGGCCGGGTTTCCCGTCTCTCGGGCGGAGGTCAATTCCCTTTGAAACTCGACGTGAGCTGCTCGAAATGCGGCGAACGCCGCCGGATCGAAATCGGCGCTCCAGCCCCAGGGGTGGCTCTTGAGGACTACCTGCGCCTGCTCGATGAGCGCCTGCGTCACCGCCCGAGCTTCGAATGTTTCAGCGGCCACCTCGAACTATCGCCGCCGGTACCACGTTTCTGGACGGTGCATTGGGACACCGTCGGCTGAGTTCCCGCGGCGGGGAGAGCGAAACCTGGGATGTTTGCCCGTGACAGGCCTTCCCCGCGAAAAGATTAAACTTTTCGGGAAAATTAAACGCACGTCCCCAAGCTGGTGCGGAGGTCGGAGATGAGGTCGTCGGTGTCTTCGAGGCCGATGGAGAGACGGATCAGGTTGTTGCGGATGCCGACGGCGAGGCGTTCTTCAGTGCTGAGCTCGAAGAAACTCATCAGCGCGGGTTGCTCGATCAAGGACTCGACGCCGCCAAGCGAGGGCGCGATCTGGAAGAGGCGGACGCCGTCGACGACCTTTGAAGTCTCTTCGAGCGTGCCTTTGAGTTCGAAGCTGACGACACCACCAAAGCCGGTCATCTGTCGGGCGGCCACGGCGTGGCCGGGATGGTCGCTCAGGCCGCAATAGTAGACCTGGTCGACGCGCGGGTGGGCGGCGAGCATCTCGGCGATCCTTTGGGCCGAGCGGTTTTGATACTCGACGCGCAGCGGCAGGGTTTTCAGGCCGCGAATCAGGAGGTAGGCCGCATGGGCGTCGAGGATGCCGCCCAACACGCCCTGGCAGGCACGGATCGAGTCGATCATCTCCTCCGAGCCGAGGATGACGCCGCCAAGCACGTCGTTATGGCCCGAGAGGTATTTGGTCGCCGAGTGCAGCACGAGATCGATGCCGTGGCGGAGCGGCTGCTGGTTGACCGGGGTGGCGAAGGTGGAATCGATGATCGACACGAGCTTATGACGGCGTGCGATGTCGGCGATGCGCTCCAGATCAACCACCCGCATATAAGGGTTGGTCGGCGACTCGGAGAGCAGCACACGGGTCTCGGGTCGGATCGCCGCTTCGAGTGCGGCATAATCGTCGGTTGGCACCACCGTCGACTCGATGCCGAAGCGCCCCAGCACGCCAGTGCAGAACTGGCGCGTGCGCCGGTAGCAATCGTCCGTCAAGAGCACGTGTTTTCCGCTGCGCAGGATGGTGAAGAGGGTGGTGGTGATTGCCGCCATTCCCGAGGCGAAGGAGAGTCCGGCTTCGGCCCCTTCGAGGGCGGCGCATTTCTCCTCGGCGATCCGCTGCGTCGGGTTGCCGTAGCGGCCGTATTCCTCGCGGGAGATCTCGTGCTTCATATGGGCGACGAGTTCAGCGGTATTCTTGAACGTGAAGGTGGCGGTCTGGAAGATCGGCGTGGTGATGGCGTTGCCGGGCCGCGGCCGTGCTTCGCCGCCGTGGACGGCGCGGGTCGCAATGGCTTGCGGGCGATCGGGGCTGGCTTTGGGTGTTGCGCTCATCGACCGGCCCTCGCGACCCGGCGTTCACCGCGTTCGAGGTCGATCACCCGATGCAGGGCTTCGCGCACGGTGTCGATCTCGTTGGACAGCTCGATGGGTTGGTTGGTGTAATGCCCAAGGACGCCGGCGAGTTTGCCTTGATGGTAGGCGGCTTTCTGGTCGGCGAATTTGAGGCCATGCGCGGTCGAGATCACCACCACGCGTTCGTCCCGAGTGATTTCACCCCGTTCGCGTAGCTTCAGCAGCGCCGCCAAGGCGACGCCGGTATGGGGGCAATTGAACATTCCAGTGCGGTCGGCCCGGGCGGCGGCGTCCGCCAGTTCGGTTTCGCTGGCCTGCTCGACGACACCGTTGAACTCGCGCAGCACGCGCACCGCGCGCTCGTAGCTCACTGGATTGCCGATCTGAATCGCGCTGGCAAGCGTCGGCTGGGCCTCGACCGATTCGAGCTTGTCGAAGCCACGCTTGTAGGCGCGGTAGAGCGGGTTGGCATTCTCGGCCTGGGCGACCACGATGCGCGGTCGGCGGTCGATCATGCCGAGGCGTTCCATCAACAGGAAGCCCTTGCCCAGCGCACTCACGTTGCCGAGGTTGCCGCCGGGAATGATGATGGTTTCGGGTACTTGCCAGTCGAATTGTTGACAGATTTCCATGCCGACGGTTTTCTGGCCTTCGAGGCGAAGCGAGTTCATCGAGTTGGCCAGGTAGACGTTCTCGCGCTCGGTGAGTTCCTGGACGGTTTTCATGCAGCCGTCGAAATCGGTGTCGAGAGCAAAGACGATGGCACCGTTGGCGATCGGTTGGACCAGTTGCGCGAGGGAAACCTTGTTGCGCGGCAAGAGCACGATCGTCGGGATGCCGGCTGCCGCGCCATAGGCAGCGAGTGCGGCCGAGGTATCGCCCGTCGACGCGCAGGCAACCGCCGGAATCGACTGACCGCGAGCGCGCATTTCTTTCACCACGCTGACCAGCACCGTCATGCCGAGGTCTTTGAACGAGCCGGTATGCGAGTTGCCGCATTGTTTGACCCACAGTTTGGGGACGTCGATCTCGCGGCCGAAGCGCTCGGCCCAGAAGAGGTTCGAGCCACCCTCGTACATGCTGACGATATTGTCATCGTGGAGCTGCGGCAGCACCATTTCTTTACGGCACCAGACGCCCGAGCCGTAGGGCCAGGCGGTTGAGCGGATTCGCCCGTCAAAGAGATCTTTCCACTCGGCAGCACTGCGTTGGGCGAGTTTTTCGAGGTCGTGCACCACCTCGAGCAACTTGCCGCAGGCCCGGCAGCGGTAGATCACTTCGAAAATATCGTAGGTGGCGGCGCATCCGGGGTCGATGCATTGCAGCCAGCAGCGGTAGTCCATGGCGCTCGAAGCTAGCACTATCGCCATGCCGTCGCGATGCTCCGCACCGCTACGGCTGTGGCGAGGATTTGTCCCGCATACTGGGACACGGGCAGGGAAGTCGCCGAGAGCGTGCTCCCGGTTCGACCCTGCTACACACGGTCCTCGTGGGGCGGAGGGGTATGCGCTCGAGGATCCGGCGAACCTTGGGGCGACTGGTGGCGGTCGTGCTGGTCGGAACATTGCTGACGGTGGCGTGGCTAGACCATCGCGTCCGCAAGGGTTTCGACGATGGCCATTGGCTGTATCCCGTGCGGCTGCTCTCAGCCGCGAGCGAAGTCCGGCCGGGCACCGACCTGGCCGCCTCGGGATTCTGGCGGGAATTGGCCGCGCGGCGCTACCGACGGGTGAGCGGCAGGCCGCTCGAGGCCGGCACCTGGACCCGAACTGGCCACTCGGTCGAGCTGGCCCTCTTCGAGGGCGATGGCCCGCCGCGTGCCGAGGCCGGGGCGAAAGTACAACTCGACCTCGAGGGCGAGCGGCTGGTTCGCATCCGCTCGAGCGGCCAGGGCGGCCTGCTCGACGCGCTTCGTTTTGCTCCGCAGGCTATTGAGGGTGTGTTCGACCAGCATTTCGTCCGACGACCGCGGCTTTCCATCGAGGATATACCGCCCGGCGTCGTCGATGCCGTGCTTGCGGCCGAGGATGTGCGCTTTCTCGAGCACCCCGGCGTCAATCCGTCTTCGATGCTGCGCGCTTTCGCCGCGAATCTTCGTGCCGGACGGATTCTGCAAGGCGGCAGTACGATCACTCAACAGTTCGTAAAGAATCATTTTTTGACTCGCGATCGTACGTTTTCTCGAAAGCTGGTCGAGATCCCGATGGCGCTTTTGCTCGAATGGCATTTCGCGAAGGAACGCATCCTCGAGGCCTATCTGGCAACGGTCTATCTCGGCCACCGCGACGGGCGTGCAGTCCACGGCTTCGCCGAGGGAGCACGCGCCTGGCTCGGCAAGGAGCTGGCCGATCTCACGCTGGCCGATGGAGCGATGCTGGCCGGATTGATCCGGGCGCCGAATATCTACTCGCCCTCCCGCCATCCCGGGCGTGCCGTCGAGCGCCGGGATCAGGTGATCGATGCCCTTGAACGACTCGGTTGGGTCGGTCGGGAGGAGGCCGAGCAGGCCCGCCGGGAGCGACCCCGGCTCGCGGCTGTTCCCGCCGCTCCTGTGGAATCTTTTTTTGCGCGCCGCGTGAGTCGCGAAATCGAAAACAAGGCGCCGGGGGCCTTCGACCTCGGCGCAGGCGTGGAGATTTTCACGACGCTCGATCCGAGGCTGCAGCGGATCGTTGCCGAGGAGGTTGCCGCCAGTGTGCCGGCGCGCCACGGCGCCGAGGCGGCGGTGGTTGCACTCGATCCACGCAGCGGTGCGATCCGGGCCCTGGTCGGGGGTAACGATTACGGCAAAAGTCATCTTGATCGCGCCACCCAATCCCGCCGGCCGATCGGCTCGCTTTTCAAACCCTTTCTCTATGCAGCCGCCATCGCCGATCCGAAAGCGAACCTGACTGCGGCGACAGTGCTCAACGACGGACCGCTGCAGCTGGGGGAGGGCGAGACCGCCTGGGTGCCGCGCAATTCCGACGGCCGCTGGCATGGGCCGGTCACCGTGCGCGAGGCGTTGGTTCGATCACTGAACGTGCCCGCGGTCTTGGTCGGAGAGCGCTTGGGTTTCGACCAGCTTGCCCGGCTCGGCGAGCTGGTCTTCTCAAGCCCTGAGCCCTTGCCCGTTACGCCAGCGATTTCGCTAGGTGCGTTCGAAGCCGCCCTGCTCGATGTGGTGGCGGGTTTTGCGGCCTTCGTGGTGCCGGGGCAGGTCGTCGAGCCGCGCGCGATCGAGGCGGTGCATGGCCCGTCGGGCGCTTTTCTATATGGGTCGGAACCCAGCTTCCGACAGGTCGGCGATCCGGCTGCCTTCTATGTTGTCCATACGATGCTTGAGGGTGTCGTCAGCGAGGGGACGGCGCGGCGAATCGGTGCGGCCGGGCTGGGTCGACCGATCGCTGGCAAGACCGGCACGACGAATGACGCGCGTGATGCCTGGTTTGTTGGTTATACGCCTTCGCTGCTGCTCGGGGTATGGGTGGGCCACGACGATGGTCGTCCCTTGCAGGGCGATGCATCCAGCCTCGCCGTGCCACTCTGGCTTGCGATTGCCCGCCGTGCCTTCGCCGGTCAGCCGGTCGAGACCTTCCCGATCCCGCAGGCCGTCGAGGTGGTCGCGATCGATGACAAGACTGGATTACGTAGCGAGCCGGCGTGCGGGCCCGCGCGCCCTTATGCCTTTTTACGCGGCACAGCACCGCTTGAAAGTTGTGACGGCCGCTCGGTCGCGGGAAGTCCGTCTCCGCTGCCCCCGGTCGAGCGGCTGCGCGCCTGGTGGGACTCGGCCCTCGGCGGTCTCCTCAGCCCTGACGGCGCCGACTGAGAGCGGTTTCGGCTAGTCGCGGGCTCGTGTTAGTCCAGATTCGGGGTGCGAGCGGAAAAAACAGGTGGCATCGCCGATGCGCTGGCGGGGGTGGGGCGTGCGCTCTTCGATTTGGCGGCCTTTACCGGTGGGTTGCTCGGCTTTACCGGTCGGGTGCTCGGCACGCTGCGCCGCGGCGTGCCCTCGGCCGAACTGCTCGCCCAGGTGCTGGAGATCGGCGCGCGTTCGTTGCCCCTGACCGCGATTTCGGCATTTGCGATCGGCCTGGTGCTGGCTTTGCAGAGCCTCACTCTTTTGCAAAAATTCGGTGTGGTGCAATACGCCGCGGTGGGAGTCGGCCTCGGGGTGACGCGCGAGTTGGGTCCGGTGGTGACCGCCCTGATGGTGGCGGGTCGGGCCGGGTCGGGCATCACCGCCGAAATCGGCTCGATGAAGGTGACGCGCCAGATCGACGCGCTTCGCCTGCTTGCCGTCGATCCGCATCGATTCCTGGCGGCGACGCGCATCGTCGCCTGCGTGATCACGCTGCCGCTTCTGACCGCGATCTCTGATGTTCTGGGTATCATCGGGGGCGCTCTGATCACGACCGCTCTCGGCGGTGTTCCCCTTGGCGCCTATGTCGATACGACGCTTTATTATGTAACGCTGGGCGATGTGATGACGGGGCTTGGCAAGAGCGTACTTTTTGCTCTGCTCATCGGGGCGATCGCGTCCTGGAACGGTTTTCGTACCGAGGGTGGCACTACCGGCGTCGGTCAGGCGACGACGCGAACGGTAGTGCAGGCTTCCTTAATGATTTTTGTCTCTGACGTTTTCGTCACCCAGATGCTGGTTTCGGTAGGCTGGTAGGACAGGCGGATCATGATGGATGCTTCCAGGCAGGGTAGCGCGGTCGGTTTTGAGGGGATCCACAAGGCTTTCGGTGACAAATCTGTTCTCGAGGGCATCGATCTCGAGGTCGCGCCCGGTGAGACGATGGTCATCCTGGGCAGCAGCGGTTGCGGAAAATCTGTGCTGGTCGGAATGCTGGTCGGCCTCCTGCGACCCGACCGAGGGGTCGTGCGGGTTGAGGGGCAGGACGTGACCGGTTTCCTGCATGACGAGGATTGGCATCCGATCTGGCTCCGCACGGGCTTTCTTTTCCAGGGCGCGGCCCTCTTCGACTCGATGTCGGTTCGGGAGAATGTCGCCTTCCCGTTGCGCCAGCATACGCGCTTGGGCGAGGCCGAGATCGGCGCCAGGGTGGAGGAGATCCTGTCGTGGATCGAACTCGGTGGGGCCGCCGACAAAATGCCCAGCGAACTTTCCGGCGGGATGCAGAAGCGCGTTGGATTGGCGCGCACGATTGCGCTCGAACCGAGCCTCGTCATTTATGATGAGCCGACCACCGGCCTCGATCCGCTCACCTCCGACACGATCAGCGATTTGATTCGCCGGTTGCAGAAGGAGCGAGCCGTCACCTCGGTCGTCGTGACGCATGACGTCCGTTGCGCTTTTCTGGTGGCGGACCGGTTGGCGATGATCGACGCAGGACGCATTCTGGTCTCGGGGCCGTGCGAGGAGATCCGAAATACCCAGGTTCCGAAGCTGCGGGCGTTTCTCTACGGATGAAGCGAGGGAAGATGTTGCCGGGAGAAAGAAAACGTGAAATCCAGGTGGGCGGCTTCGTCCTGCTCGGGCTGCTCGCGGTGGCGGTGATGACCGTGATGCTCGGCTCTGAGGAAGGCATCTTCCGGCCCCGCGTGAGGCTGCGTTCGGTCTTCGCCAATAGTGGCGGACTCAGGCCGGGTGCCCCCGTCCTGCTCGCGGGCTTGAACGTGGGCGCGGTCACCGGGCTTCGCTTCACCGAGGACGGGTCGAGCGATGACCGCGCCCGGGTGGAAGTGCTGCTCGAGGTCGATCAACGTCAACTTGAATTTATTCGAGGCGACTCGGTGGCAACCATCGGTTCAGTTGGCCTGCTCGGCGACAAATCGATCGAAATCAGCGTCGGCAACCCCGATTCCCCCGCCGTACAGGCCGACGCGCTCTTGCCGACAGAGGAGCCCTTATCGCTTGGCGCGATGATCGAGCAGGTGGGGCCTATGGTTTCCAAGCTTGACGCAATCCTCTCCGACATCTCGATTCTCAGCCATGAACTTGCAGGGCCGGAGCGCCCGATCGTGCGTTCGCTGGAGAGTCTGGATTCCATTCTCGATCGAATCGACCGGGGCGAGGGCACGATCGGCCATCTGGCGGCATCGTCCGCCACCGCCGAGGCGCTGGATTCGACCCTGCTCGAGGCCCGCGCGGCGTTCGCCGATGTGCAGGCCGCAACCGCCGACCTGCCTGCGACGATGGCCTCGATCCGGCAGGCGGCCGACGATGTTGCGGCCATCTCCGCAGAATTGCGCCAGGCCGCGAAGGTACTGCCCGCGGTCGCGGAGGATGCCGCCGTGCTGGCCCGCAACGCGCGCCTTGCCTCGGCAAGTTTGCCGGCGATCGCGGTGCAGGCCGAGCAGGGGGTACGCAAGGCGTCGGATGTGTTTGACGCCGCCGGGCAATCGGTGCTCTTGCGCGGCGCGATGCCGGCCCCGGCTGGGCAAGCGCCTGTTTCGCAGGGGCGCGAAGGGCGCACCCGTTTGCCCTCGGGCCAGCCGCTGGAGGCGAGCAATGCGCAACATTGAAAAGGAAGCGCAACCGCGATCAGAGTTGATCGTCAGCCCAAATTCAGGGTGCGGCTCGGCGCGGCGAAGCGGACTCGAGAGGCACGCTGGAGTCCAACGAAGGGTCTGGTTCGGGCAGTCGAGATCCCCCTCGGGGCGTGCTGGGGAGGCGCGGCTGCTTTGGACCCGTGTTGCCGGGCGCGGCCTCCTGTTCCTGCTGCTCGGATTGATAGCGGCGTGTTCGGCCGCAAGGCGCGAACCGGTGCCGGGGATCGCGGCCAGTGCCCGGGCCGCGGAGCAGGGTGCCCAGGCGGCAGCACTAGCCGGCGATTTCACCCGCTCTCTCGATCTGGAGACGCAGGCTCTCGGCGCCTGGCAGAAAATTGATTCAACCCATGACGCCGCAGCAACCCTGGTGCGTCTTGCCCGCTTGCAGGCCGAACAGGGGCAGGCGAGTGCCGCTGCCGAGACTCTGGCCGAGGCTGCCGAACTCGCGCGTGGCGCCCTTCATGTCGATATCGAGGCCGCGGCGCTGGTCGAGCAGGCCGATTTGATCGCTGGCGATGACGCGCTGGCCCGGACGAGGCTGCTGCGCGCTCTAGCACTTGCCCAGCAGGCGGGTGCTCAAGCCACCGAGGCCGCAGCCCTGAACGATCTGGCATTGCTTGAGAGGAGTGCCGGAGATCCGGCCGCGGCCCGCACACATCTCGAGCGCGCCCTCGAAATCGATCGGGAGGGCGATCGTGCGAGCGCCGCCGCGCTGCGACTGCGCAACCTGGCGCGACTCGACCTCGACGCCGGTGACGTGGCCTCGGCGCGGGTGCGTTCGGAGGAGTCGCTCGCGCTCTCGCGCGGCGTCGAGGACGTGCCGGCGATCGCCGAAAGCTTGGCACTCTTCAGCGAAACCTCCGCGTCGGATGGCGCCAGCGCGGCGGCGATCCTGGCGCGCTGGCGGGCGTTGGCGATCCATCGCGCGCTCGGCGCGACGGCCGCGAGCGACCTCGATCAGGAGCGGATCGGGGTCTGGTGCCAGCAGGACGAGGCGGATCGTTCGGGGACAGCGTGGTTCTGCGCGGAAGTTGGCAAGCTCGGCCCGGCCCGATAGGTTCGGTGGCAGTGGGGCCGGACGAGCGACACAAACCTAGCGTCAAGGGCATGATCTTGCTCTTTCTGCAGCGCTTCGGCGAGGTCATGGGTGATTTCGTCCTCGGCGCACTTTATTTCTTGTTGATCGGTCCCGTAGCCATTGTTTCGCGCCTGCTCGACGATCCGCTTCGCCGGCGCCGGCCGCGCGATGGGGCCTTCGTGCCCTCTGCCGGCAGCGGCGATACGTTGCGTGCGGCGCGACGGCAGGGCTGAGGTCGTTCATGAAGGCCTTCCGGCAAGTTCTCGCCGTGGCGATGAGCGTCCTTCTTGTCTTGCTCGTTATTGAGGGGTGCCTCCGTCTGCTCGGCTTCGCACCGACGCCGACGCTCAATCGCTTCGATCCGCGCCTGGGATGGACCAAGGAATCCAACGCTTCGATCCGCCGTCGCACGGCGGAGTTTGACGTCGCTATCTCGACCAATTCGCGCGGTCTGCGCGAGCCGGAATCGACCCGCTACGAAACAACGGATGGACGGCAGCGCGTCCTGATGGTCGGGGACTCCTTTACGCTGGGCTACACGGTGGCCGAAGAGGCGACGATTCCGCGCCTGCTTGAGAGGCGCTTGCGCGCCGAGGGTCGCGACATCGAGGTCATCAACGCCGGCACCGAGGGCTGGTCGACCGATCAGGAAGTCCTTTGGCTTGAAACCGAAGGCCGGCGCTACCAGCCCGATATCGTTGTCCTGCAAATGTACGAAAACGATATCTTCTGGAACGGCCAGGACCATTATCTGCACTACCCGAAACCGAGACTTGGCCAAGAAATGCCCTTGGCGAAGCTGGGGGGCGAACTCTCCGACCCGGGGCGGGGTTCCTGGCTCGTTCGATCTTCGGCGCTTGTCGGACTCATCGACCGGACGCTGAACCCGCCCGCGATGCCGACCCTCGCCGGGATGCGCGGCCTGCCTGCCGAATGGCAGATCCGGCTGACCGAGGCCTCGCCGGGCGTCGTCGAGACCGCCGCGGCGCTCTCGGCCTTTGCGATGCTCGGCGCCGAACTCGGCTTTCGTCCGGTGGTTCTCGTGGTGCCGGATAAGGCGCAGATCGATGCCAAGGCACGCGACGCGATGGCGCAGCTCATCGACGATCCGCGCTACGACCCCAATCGGCCGTTTCGCACGATGGTGCTCTTCGGCCAGGTGCTCGGCGTGCCCGTGGTGGATCCGCTCAAGGCGCTTGTCGCGGCGTCTGACGACGGTCGCTTGGCCTTATATTTTGAGCGTGACTGGCACACCAATGCGCTCGGCAACAGGGTAATTGCGCAATCTGTGGCCGATGTCCTTGCTCAGCCGAGGTTGCTTGGCGCCCCGCCAAAGAAAGTTGCGCCGGATCTGTCGTGGGCCGAAAACAACCCGCTGGGGCAGGGTCCTCCGGTGTGGCCGTTCGCGCTCGGCGTCTTTTGGCTGCTGCTCGGCACGGCCTTCTGGCGGCGGTTCCCGGGGCAGGGCGTGCTCGCAAGTTATGGCGGGGTCGGGGCTTTGCTGGGCTCGGTGGTCGCGGTTTTGGCCGGGTTGAACTGGCTCTCGGGCGTGCTCCCGGCCACATTGGGTTGGCTCTTGCCGCGAGTGGTCGCGCTCGCCCTCGCCGGCGCCATCGTCTGGACGCTACGCCGCAGGTTGCCGGTGATGGTCGAGGTCTTCTTCACCTTTGTGCGACGCGGTCAATGGTATCTTTTGCCGGCACTGGCCGGGCTGCTCTCGATCGGAGGTCTGCTGGTCGTCGCGGCGGCTTCGCCCTGGCTCGCGCCCTTCATTTATACGCTTTTTTAGCCGGCAGCTTCCCGTCGACCGGTGGTGAATCGCCGGCTGGCGCACTCGCTGGCGATGGATGGCTGGAGCTCAGAGCCGAGGTAAATCCACGCCGGGCCAGTAAAGCCCGGCGTATTCTTTCACCATGCGGCGCGCGCTGAAGCGCGGTGCCAGCGTGCGCAGCGAGTTCTTCATCCGCGCCACCCAACCGCGCGGGATGCCGGCGCGGTCGCGATCGTAGAAAAGCGGGGCGATCTCATGCTCGAGCAGATCGAAAGTTGCATTGGTATCGGCCTGATCTCGCTCCCGACTCGGGTTGATGGCGCGCGGGCTTGCGGGGTCCCAGGGTTCGCCGATGGCCCAGCCGTTGCCGTTCTGGCCGTCCCACGCTTCGCACCACCATCCATCAAGCACGCTCAGGTTGAGGCCGCCGTTCATCACAACCTTCATGCCACTGGTGCCGCTGGCTTCGAGCGGCGGCACCGGCAGGTTCAGCCAGACGTCAACACCCTGGACGAGCTTGCGGCCGAGGAAATGGTCGTAGCCTTCGAGGAAGATGACGCGCTTCAGGAGTTCGGGGCGACCGCGCCAGGCGAGGATTTGTTGCAGGACGCGTTTTGCCTCGTTGTCGCGCGGGTGCGCCTTGCCGGCCAGCACCAACTGGATCGGCCGCTGCGGATGGTTCAGCAGCGAGAGTGCCCGATCCATGTCGGAAAGCAGAAGATCCCAGCGCTTGTAGCCGGCGATCCGGCGGGCGAAGCCGACCGTCAAAACGTTGGGGTCGAGAATCGTGCGGGCCGCCTGCACCAGGCGTTCGGATTCTCCAGCCCGCCGCCATTGGTGTTCGGCGCCGTCGCGCGCCACGGCGACCAGGCGGGAGCGAAGCAGGCCATGGATGCGCCAGAGTTCGCCATCGGGGATCTGGTCGATTTTTGTCCAGATATCGGGGTCGTCCATGCGCTCGCGCCAGTCCTGGCCCAGATGCTCGGCGTAGAGGCGGCCCATCAGCGGAGCGATCCAGGTCGGCAGATGGACGCCGTTGGTGATGCCCTTGAAGGGACTCTCTTCGACGCTTCGTTCGGGCCAGAGCGGGCTCCACATCCGGGCGCAGACCTCCCGGTGGCGGTCGCTCACCGCGTTGGAAGAACGCGAGAGCCGGATCGCCAGCGGCGTCATGCCGAAAGGCTCGAATTCGTCGCCCGGATGACGGCGACCCAGCCCGAGCAGCGCCTCGGTATGTCCACCGAATTCGTCGAGATAACCCTGCAGGCATTCGCGCATCGCGCTGATTTCAAAGACATCGTTGCCGGCCGGCACGGGGGTGTGGGTCGTGAAGACCGTCCGTTCGCGGACCCAGGCGCAGGCGTCGTCCAGAGTCATCCCGCGCAGCAGGCGCTCGCGGATCATTTCAAGCACAAGAAATGCCGAATGGCCCTCATTGAGGTGGCAGGTGGATGGGTTGATGCGCATCGCCCGCAAGGCCCGGACGCCACCGATGCCGAGTACGATTTCCTGCACGATGCGGGTGTTGGAATCGCCGCCATAGAGATGGGACGTGATCCAACGGTCGATCGCCTCGTTGCCCTCGACATCGCTGTCGAGCAGAAATAAGCGGACGCGACCCACGTCGGCGCGCCAGACCTGGATTTTGACCGCACGACCGCGGATGGGAACCTCGACCAGAAGTGGCGCGCCGCCGGCGTCACGTACCAATTCAAGAGGCAGCCGGTCGAAATCGGCATCGTCGTAGACTTCGCGCTGCCAGCCGTCGGTGCTGATCCGTTGGCTGAAATAGCCGTTGCGGTAGAGAAGGCCGATTGCGACCAGTGGCAGGCCGAGGTCGGAAGCCGCCTTCAGGTGATCGCCGGCGAGAATGCCGAGACCGCCCGAATAGAGTCGCAGAGATTCGTGCAACCCGAATTCGGCACAGAAATAGGCCACCGGTTTCTGGTCGCTTTCGTCGGGGAGGTGGCGATGCGCCCAGGTCAAAGGTTGCGCGACGCTGTCGCTGGCGGCGGTCGTAGTCGAGGTCTGCGCCCCGGGTGCCTCCCGCATATAGGCGTCGAAGGCCGCACTGAGGCGCTCAAGCCGACCAAGATAGGACGGATCGACCGAGAGCTGCGAGAAGCGGTCGGCCGAGACGCGGCGCAGCAAAGCGAGTGGATTGTGCAGACAATCCCGCCAGACGTGCGGGGCCAGGTCGCGAAACAGGCTCTCCCCGCCCTCGTTCCACGTCCACCATAAATTACCGGCGAGTCGCGCCAGCGCCGAGAGGTTGGGGGGCAGCAATTCAAGCAGTGTTGGATCGACCATTGGGCCGAGAGTCTAGCGACGGGGCAGAGGAAGGATAAGGGGTGGACGCCCCTTTCCTCGGGGATGGCGGGCGTGGTACCACCTTCTTGAACGGAGGCTTCCCATGGATAAGTTGCTGCGCGTCGATATGACCACTCTGACGGTTACGGATGAGCCCTTTCCCAGTGAATGGGAGCTTCAAGGCGGGCGAGGCCTCTCGGCCAAAATCCTCAACAAGGAAGTCGATCCGAAATGCGACCCGCTTGGAGCCGGCAACAAGGTCGTGCTGGCGCCGGGGGTGCTCTCGGGTTCGATCGCACCAACATCGGGCCGCATGAGCGTCGGCGGCAAGAGCCCGCTCACCGGTGGCATCAAGGAGGCGAATTCGGGTGGGCAGGCCGGGCAGAAGCTGATGCGCCTCGGCTACCGGGCGATCATCGTTCAGGGCAAGGCGACAGACGCCGCAAAGCGCTACCTGCTGACGGTCAACAAGGCGGGCTACGCGCTCACCGAGGCGCCTGAACTCAAGATGCTCCGCACCTATGCCTGCGCCGAATTGCTGCGCGATCGACACGGCGCCAAGGCTGCTTTTGTGATGGTCGGCCCGGCGGGTGAACTCGGACTCAGCGGCGCCAGCGTCGGCTTCACCGACGAGGGTAAGAAGAACCCGGCACGCCACGCCGCTCGCGGGGGGCTTGGGGCTGCATTGGGCGTCAAGGGCCTCAAAGCGATGGTGATCGACGACGATGGCACCAAGGCCCGCCTGCCCGAGAATATGGATACCTTCAAGGCCCAGGTCCAGCAGATGACCAAGGAGCATAAAGAAGGCCCGCAGATCTTCAAGCACGGCACCTCGACGACCGTGCCGATCGCCAATATGCTGAGCACCTTCCCGACGCGCAACCGCCGCATGATGCAATTCGAGCACGCGGCCAACCTCGACGGTGCGGTCATCGTCAAGAACTTCGAGACGCGTGGTGGCGGCATGCACCATTGCATGACCGGCTGCATCGTCTCGTGCTCGAACGTCGTGCACGGCGCAGACGGCAATTACATCACGTCTGCGCTTGAGTTCGAGACGCTCGCCCTCTGCGGCTCCAACTGCGAAATCAGCGACCTCGATACGGTCGCCCGGATGGATCGGCTCTGCGACGAACTCGGCCTCGACACGATCGAGACCGGTGGCGCGATCGGCATGGCGATGGATTGTGGTGCCTTGGCCTTTGGCGACGGCGCCGCGGCATTGGCTTTGATGGAGAAGATCGACAAAGGCGACCCGCTTGCCGAGGCTGTCGGCCGCGGTGTCGTCGCGACGGCGAAGCATTTTGGCGAGGCCCGCATCCCCGCAGTGCGCGGCCAGGGCATACCGGCCTGGGAGCTACGCAGCTTGCCGGCGACGGCGATCACCTACGCCACCAGCGCCATGGGCGCGGACCATACGGCGGGGCTGGTCATCTTTACGCCCCCGGGCAAGGATGCCGCGACCGCGTCGCAGGAAGCGCAACTGGTCAACGCACTTTGCGATTCCTCAGGTTTTTGCAAGTTCCAGCAGCCGAAGATCGACGAGATCCGCACCCTCTACGGGGCGCACGTCGGTCGCGAGGTCAGCTTCGAAGAGGCGGCCGATCTGGGCTGGAATGTGTTGGTCGACGAATGGGCCTTCAACACCAACGCCGGCTTCACCGCTGCCGACGACGATGTGCCCGAGTTCTGCCGCACCGAGGCCGTGCCATCCAACGGCATGACGGTCACAGCGACGGCCGAGGAACTGCAGAGCGTCTTCACCCGGCGCCCGATCTCCGACGAATTGCGCACCATGCGCGCGGTGGGCTGAGTTTTCGCCCCGGGGTTGGGGAAGCTGGTTCCCCAGCTTCGGGGCGGATCAGGGTGGGATCACCTCGCCGTGGGCGAGCTGCCGCATGAACTCGCGCACAGGAAGGACGACCAGAGCGCCATCCCGCAGGATTTCCTTCCCGTCATACACCAGATATGCGGAAGAGATGAGTTTGCGTTCGAGGAATTCCCGCAGGATTGCCGATTCCTCACGCCGATAGCGATTCGATGCCTTGACCTCGATTCCGATAGCCCGTTTGCCGCGGCGCCAGATGAAGTCGATTTCGCCGCCCGTTCCGAGAATCGCCATATGGGCTCGCAACTCGTGCAGCACCAGCGTCTCCAGCAAGCTTCCTCTCTCGGCCTTCTCGAGCGGCTCGCGAGTTGTACCCCGGAGGGCACGGACAATTCCGGTGTCGAAGTAATAAAATTTGGGATGGCCGACTTCCTTGATGCGGGCGCTTGCCTGCCAGGGATGTATCCAGGTGCCGATCAAGGTGTCGATGAGGACATCGAAGTAGCGCTGTACGGTGACGCGCGGGACACCGGCATCACGCGCAAGGGATGCAACACTGATGACCTGCCCGTTGGTGAGGGCGGATACGTCCAGAAAGCGGGAGAACGATGGCTGCCGACGGCAGCACGCTTCGCAGCCAGGTGGTCTTTCCCGTGGAGCGTGGTCCGAAGAGGAAGAAGGACCTCTCCGGCAAAACGTAGGCGCGAGGAAACATTGTGGGCACTTTAGCGGTCAAAATGCCCGCATACGATACAATTATGGCTTACGCCCCAATGCACCCCCGGGCGGCCCTTGGGGCCTGTCGCGGCACGAGGGTGGATCTCCTGCCGCCACAGGCCCTGCCGTCGCACTCTCGGGGGCAGCCTTCGGCGGCCCCGCCTCGTGGATTTTCCCCTTCAGCCGGCGAGTCTGGCCCGCAGGGACTCGCGCAGCGCGACCAGTTCAGGCGGCATGGTGCGGACGAGTGTGTCGAAGAGTTCCTGCTGGAGGTCGAATTCGGCCTGCCATGCGGTGGCATCGATGGCCATCAGGGCGGCGAGTTGTACCGGCGTAAGATCAAGGCCCTTGATGTCGATTTGCTCCGGGTCGGGCACATGGCCGAGCGGGGTCTCGCGGGCGCCGACCCGGCCTTCGGCCCGGTCGATGATCCATTTGAGCACTCGCATATTCTCGCCAAATCCCGGCCATATGAAGCGGCCGTTCTCGTCCTGGCGAAACCAGTTAACCTGGAAGATTTTCGGCGCTTGAGAGATGCGTTTTCCCATCGCCAGCCAATGTGCGAAGTAGTCGCCCATGTCATAGCCACAAAAGGGCAGCATGGCCATCGGGTCGCGGCGCACCAGTCCGACCTGGCCGGTTGCCGCTGCGGTCGTTTCCGAGCCCATGGTGGCGCCCAGGTAGACGCCGTGTGGCCAGTCGAAGCTCTGCAGCACCAGCGGCACGGTGGTGCTGCGGCGGCCGCCGAAGATGATCGCCGAGATCGGCACGCCCTCTGGCCTGTTGGCCTCAGGTGAGAGCACGGGGTTGTTCGCCATCGGCGCCGTGAAGCGGCTGTTGGGATGGGCTGCCTTCTCGCTCGAGCCGCGTTGCCAGTCCCGGCCGCGCCAGTCGATCATATGTTCCGGTGCCGGAGCGTCGATGCCCTCCCACCACACATCGCCGTCGTCGGTCAAGGCAACATTGGTGAAGAGCGTGTTGCGCTCGACCGAGGCCATGGCGTTGCGATTGGATTTCGTGTTGGTGCCCGGCGCCACGCCGAAGTATCCGGCCTCGGGGTTGATCGCCCAGAGACGGCCGTCGTCGCCGATCCGCATCCAGGCGATATCGTCGCCGACCGTCCAGATCTTCCAGCCCTGGAAACTCTCGGGCGGGATCATCATCGCAAAATTAGTCTTGCCGCAGGCGCTGGGGAAGGCGGCGGCGACGTAGGTGGTCTCGCCGGCTGGGTTCTCGACGCCGAGGATCAGCATATGTTCGGCCAGCCAGCCCTCTTTGCGACCAAGCGAAGAGCCGATCCGCAGGGCCAGGCATTTTTTTCCCAGCAGCACATTGCCGCCATAGCCGCTGCCGGTGGACCAGATCGTGTTGTCTTGCGGGAAGTGGCAAATGAACCGCTTGCCGGGATCGAGGTCGAGGGTCGAATGCAGACCCCGGTTGAAATCATTAGAGTCGCCGAGCATCTCGAGCGCCGAGTTTCCCATGCGGGTCATGATCCCCATATTGAGGACGACGTAGACGCTGTCGGTGATCTCGATCCCGACCTTCGACATCGGCGAGCCTACAGGCCCCATGACGTAGGGAATCACGTACATGGTGCGGCCCTGCATGCAGCCTTCGAAGAGGGCGCCGAGCTTGGTGTAGGCCGCCTCCGGCTCCAGCCAATTATTGGTGGGACCGGCGTCTTCCTGGCGGCGCGAGCAGATGAAGGTGAGGTGCTCGACGCGGGCGACATCGCCGGGGTCGGAGCGGTGCAGGTAGCAGCCGGGGCGTTTCTCGGCGTTCAGTGGCAGAAGGATGCCCTTCTCGACGGCAAGCTGGGTCAGGCGCTCGCGCTCGGCATCGGAGCCGTCGCACCATTCGACCCGCTCGGGACGGGTTCGGGCGGCAGCCTCGGCCACCCAGGCCAGAAGCTGGGCGTTTCTGGTCGGGCTCGTGTTCGTGGTGGTGCTCATGAAGGAGATCTCCTTACTTCCCGGGCTCTATCTGGCTCGAAGCCCGGCGGGGAGGCGAGAGTATAAACAAACCTCCGCTTTTGAGCCAGCCGATATTAGCTGCAGGAAAGCAGGGAAAGCAGGGGACGTGCGTTTAATTTCTCACCGGAAGTTTAATTTCGAAGTCTTCCCCTCACGCCTCGGCCGCGCCACCTGGCGATCGATCCCCTCAGCCGACTTCGAGAGGCAGGTTGCTCCCGCTCCTCGGCGGCCGGATCGAGAAACGCCCGGCCGGTCCTGACATCGAACGCTGAAACGCAAACCGGGCCTGCAACCACACCTGAAAACAGGTGGGCTGCAGGCCCGGTCGGACTCAGGTCAGAGGCACCTCAGGGGCGACAGAAGAGTCGCTCCGAGGGGTAGGTGCCGCCGCGGCAATTGGACGCGATGCCGCGGTAGCGCGTGCCGTCGCCGCCGAGCAGATCCACCCAGGCGGGTGCGATCAGCGGCAGATGGAAATCAAGGTTGGACAGGTAGATCTTGATGCGGTAGCCGCCGCCACCCCTGGGCGCGAGGATCACCCGCTCGGTGAGCTTGCCCGGCGTCTCCGAGGTGCGGCACATCCAGCGGCCGCTCGGGAACAGATCGCATTCACCGGGCGCAAAGACGGTGGTCGCCTCCTGATCGCTACTTTCACCGATGGTCACGCTGAGACCGTTGATGAGGTCGAGATCCTGGCTGCCGCCGAGGTTGCCCTTGGCCTTGGAGAGGCCAAGGTTGAGAGCGTCGTCCCAGATTACGATATCACTGATATCAAAGGGCAGGGCGCACACGCTGGGCTCGCCCTGGCAGAGATAGCCGGCCTCGATGATGCAGTCCGAATCGCAGCCGTCGCCATCGAGTATGTTGCCGTCGTCGCATTCCTCGGGAGGATCCTCGACGAGGCCGTCACCACAGATTGCGGCGACAGGCGTCGCGGTGGGCTCCGGGGTTGGCGTCGCGGTGGGCTCCGGGGTTGGCGTCGCGGTGGGCTCCGGGGT
>VFKT01000370.1 GCA_009885395.1 Deltaproteobacteria bacterium
CGGCTTGTCCGCCGTGGGCAGACCGCGCGCCGCGCTGATCTTTCGCAAGCCCTGCTTGTCGAGACCCGCCTCGACCAATGGGTGACGCACGCCGTGCTCGGTTGCGGCGATCAGCCCGGGGCGGTGGTCCTTGAGATCGTCGAGATTGACGCCGTCGACGATGGTCATGATTTCGAGGCGATCGGCCTCGGTGCGGCAGATCGAGTAGAGGTTGTCCTTGCAGTACCAGCAGCGGTCCGGCGGGTTGCTTGCGTAGCCCGCGATCCGGGTCTCGTCGGTGTCGATCACCAGATGGCGGGCGCCAAGGCTTTGGGCGAGGCTGCGCGCCGCAGCGACCTCGTGGCCGGGGACTGCGGCCGAGACCGTGGTCAGGGCGACACAGCGCGAGCCGAGCACCTCCTGGGCTATGTCGAGCACAAGACTCGAGTCGACTCCGCCCGAAAAAGCGACCAGCACTGATTCCAACCCGCGCAGCGAGGTCCGCAGGCGCTCAAGCGCATCGTCATACATCAGATTCCCTCGCCGCGAAAGAGTTCGGTCGTCAGGTAGCGGCCACCCGCGTCGCAGAGGAGGGTGAGAACCACCTTGCCCGGCCCGAGTTCGCGGCAAAGCCGAAGCGCGGCGGCGCAGTTGGCGCCCGATGAAATTCCGACCAGGAGACCTTCGCATCGCGCGATCTGCCGGGCGAGGGCGCCGGCCTCTTCCTCATCGACCGTCTCGATCCTGTCATAGACGCTTCTATCAAGAATCGAGGGCACGAAGCCCGCACCGATGCCCTGGATCGCATGCAAGCCCGGCTTGCCGCCTGAGAGGACGGCCGAGCGTGCCGGTTCGACGGCGATGATCTGGCAACCCGGGCGTTCCCGTCGCAGCACGTGGCCGACGCCCGTGATCGTGCCGCCGGTACCGACGCCGGCTATAAAGGCATCCAGGCGTGGCATCTGCGCGAGAATTTCGCGTGCCGTGGTTCCCTCGTGCGCCGCGGGATTGGCCGGGTTGTCGAATTGTTGCGGCATGAAAGAATCGGGCAACGCATCGGCGATTTCCTTCGCGCGGGCGATGGCGGCGTGCATGCCGTTGCTGTCGGGGGTCAACTCGACCTCAGCCCCATAACCTTCCAGCAGGCTTCGGCGCTCCTGGCTCATCGTATCCGGCATGGTCAGGATCAATCGGTAACGCTTGACCGCGGCCACAAGCGCGAGGCCGATCCCGGTGTTGCCACTGGTCGGTTCGACGATGACGCCGCGTGGCCGCAGGCGACCGGAGCTTTCGGCGGCCTCGATCATGGCCAGGGATATGCGATCCTTGAGGCTGCCTCCGGGGTTGGCATATTCGATCTTGGCCCAGAGTTCTGCGCCGCCAGTGGGGGCGAGCCGGGCCAGGCGCAAAACCGGGGTGTTGCCGATCAGTTCGAGCGGCGAGTCGACCACTACGTTGGGCGCCGGCATGAGCGGATGTTAACGGCGCCGACACCGCAATGCATCCGCGCGAGGCATGGATTCTTTTCCCCGGCGCACTGGGCGATACGGTCTGTCTCGAACCGGCCGTGGCGCATCTCGCCGGGCGTAATTTTTCAGTAGTTGTCTTCGCGCGAGGGGCGGGCGCCGAGGTGGCAGAGCTCTTCCCGTCCCGGCCTCGGGTCTCCTCGATCGATGCCGCCTGGATGGCGCGCCTTTTTGCCCCACTCGGGGCCGGCCAGAAGCTCGATGTTCCCGAGGAAATGCGCGCACCAAAGCTGATCCTGAGCTTCACGGGTGCGGGCCATGCCGCCGTCGAGGCGCGGCTTGCGGTCGTGGGGGCACGCGCTTTCGTCTTTCCTGGGCGCATGGCCAGCAACGTCGGCCATGCGGCGGATTTCTTTCTGCGGGCAGCGGTGGAGGTTGCCGCCAGCCCGGCCCTCGGGCGGCTGCTCCCTGCAATGCCACGGTTGCAACTCGGGGAAGCGGTGCCACCACCGACGACGCGCGGGGCTCTGGCGCCGTCCCCCGCAGTGCCACGGCTGCAACTTGAAGAGGTGGTGCCACCTCAGGCCGGTTTGCTTGTTCTTCACCCGGGAAGTGGAGGAGCGGCCAAGCGGGCACCGGATTCCCTGTGGCGCGGGCTGATCGAGAGATGGCGAGGCGAGGTGGCGGGAGCAGCGGTCGAAATCCTCTTGGGCCCGGCGGAGGAGGGCGAGGGAGGCGAGTTCTGGGCGGGGATCGGGTTGCAGGTGGTGCGTCCCCGGGATGTCCGGGCTCTGGCGTGGCGGATCGCTCGCGCCGAGGTCTTCATCGGCAACGACGCTGGCCCGAGCCATGTCGCAGCCGGGCTCGGGGTCTCGACCATCGTGCTCTTTGGCAGCACCGATCCGCGAACCTTTGGCCCGCGCGGGAAGGTAGGCACCGTCACCGAAATGCACCGCGATCCGGTCGGCGCCCTGGCCTCGGCATCGGCGCTCGCCTTGACAGCCCATCGGGGAGCACTAAACGACGCGACGTGAGGCGCAACGAAGGCCTTGCGGGTTGGAAATTTTCCCTGCAAGCGATTGAAGGTCGCGTAGGCGGGTTCATCAACGCGGTCGTTGCAGGCACGAGGTGCCCATGAGCGAGAAGGAAGACGGAGAGCGTACGGGGGGGTTCAAGGTCGTGGACCGACGGCGTTTCGATGCCGCGGGCGACGAGCGTGAAGCTTCCGAGTCTCAGGTCGGCTCATTTCCCGCGGCTGCAAGTCCCGCCGCACAACCTGCCTTGGCGCGGGCCGAACCTGCGGCAGCGGCTGCAAGTCCCGCCGCAGAACCTGCCTTGGCGCGCCCAGCCGCATCTGCGCAGCACGCAGGTTTCGGTGTTTCGGCTGATCCGTCCCTGCAAACGCCGGGGGTGCCCATCGGCCAGCCTTTTGCTGCACCCGACGGTGCCGACGTGGCGACGCTCGGCGAACTCGTGCTCAGCCTCTATACCCAGGCGCTGCTTCTCCTCGGCGAAGTCGCGGGGCCCGAAGGCAACCCGCCGGAAGTCGATCTCGGCTCGGCGCGCTACACCATCGATCTTCTGGGTGTCCTCCAAACCAAAACCCGGGGCAACCTGGATACCGGGGAGCAGGAGCTCCTTGAAAAAGTGCTTTACGACCTGCGGTTGCGCTTTGTCTCGCACCGCACCGGCGGCTGAGTCCATCGGCTCCGGATTTTTAGATCAGAAGGAAGGTTCCTGATGCGAAGTATCGTCCGAATTGTGGTGCTGGTTTTCGTTGGATTCGCGCTCGGTGCGTTCGTGGCCGAGCAACGGGCCGGGACCCGGTCGGCGCTGCTTGGTGAGGCTCCGGTGCGGACGGCAAACGCTGCCACGCCAGAGGCTTCATCGGAACACGTTTGTGACGCTTGCGGCTTGCCGGATTTCACGGAACTCGCCGCGAACCTTCGCGGTTCGGTGGTCAACATCTCGACCCGTGGGGCCAAGGATAAAACGCCGCGCGGCTTCGGTGGCGGCCTTCCCCCGGGCCAGCAGGGCGATCCCTTCGAGCATTTCTTTCAGGGACCGGGCGGGCCGCCGCAGCAAAAGGCACCGGAGCGCAGCCTGGGTTCGGGGTTTGTGATCGATCCCGAGGGCTACATCCTGACCAACAACCATGTCGTCGAGAACGCCACGACCATCAAGGTAAAGATCGAGTCGGGTGAAGAAGTCGAGGCCAAACTCATCGGGCGCGATCCCAAAACCGATGTCGCTCTGATCAAGATCGACCCGCCGCGTCCGCTCAAGGCGGTTCCCTTCGGTGATTCCGAATCACTCAAGGTCGGGGAGTGGGTGATGGCGATCGGCAGTCCGTTTGGGCTGGAATTTTCTGTGACGGCAGGCATCGTCAGCGCCAAGGGCCGCTTCATCGGCCAAGGCAACTACGACGATTTCATCCAGACCGATACGCCGATCAACCCCGGCAATTCGGGCGGACCGCTGATCGATATGAAGGGCCGTGTGGTTGGGATCAATACCTCGATCTTTAGCCGCAGTGGCGGCAATATTGGAATCGGTTTCGCGATTCCGATCGACCTTGCGCGCGAGTTGATCCCGCAGCTCAAGAACAAGGGCAAGGTCATCCGCGGCTGGATGGGGGTGATGATCCAGAAGGTCACGCCTGAACTCGCCGAGTCGCTTGGCATGAAGCAGGCCCAGGGTGCGTTGGTCGCGGACGTGGTTGCCGACGGTCCCGCCGCCGAGGCCGGAGTCAAGGTCGGCGATGTGATCCTCACCTTTGACGGCAAGCCCCTCAAGGAGTCGACCGATTTGCCGCTGCTGGTCGCGCGCGAGCCGATCGGCAAAACGGTCGAAGTCGTCGTGCAGCGGGGGGACGAGAAGGAAACCCTCGAGCTCGAGATCAAGGAAATGAAGGACGACGAGGTTGCCGAAGCCGGTGGTGCCTCGGAGGCGTTCGGGCTGGCGGTCCAGAGCCTGACGCCAGAGATCGCGGACTCGCTGGGTCTGGATGCCGATACCAAGGGCGTCCTCGTCTCGGCGGTCGAGCCCGACTCTCCCGCCGCCGAGGCCGGCTTGCGACGGGGGGATCTCATCGTCGAAGTGAACCGCCGCCCCGTGCCTGAGATGAGTGCCTACTCGGAACAACTCGCCAAGAATCCGAAGGGCAAGAGTCTTCTGATGCTGGTCCGACGGGGCGAGAGCACCATCTTTGTGGCGCTCAAGCCTCCGACAGAATGATCGTCCTGGGGCTGGAGTCTTCCTGCGACGATACGGCCGCGGCCGTCCTCGAGGACGGCCGCGAGCGCTCAAGCGTCGTGGCGTCGCAGGATCTCGTCCACGCGCCTTTTGGTGGCGTGGTGCCCGAACTCGCGGCGCGCAACCATCTCGACAATATCATTCCCGTGATTGAGGCCGCGCTCGAACGGGCCGGGCTCGAGCTTTCCGATATCGACGCGGTGGCCGCGACGCGGGGACCGGGGCTGCTCGGCTGCCTGCTGGTGGCACTGCAAACGGGGAAGGGGATCGCTTGCGGCCGGGGCCTCCCCTTTATTGGGGTCAATCATATTGAAGGTCATCTGCTCTCCACCGAAATCGACGAAGTGCTGCCCCGGCCTTTCCTTGGCATGGTGGTCTCGGGAGGACATTCGGCGCTCTACCTGGCCGGTGCGGATCATGGCTGGAGCTTGCTCGGCGCGACCCGTGACGACGCTGCCGGTGAGGCTTTCGACAAGGCCGCCAAGCTGCTCGATCTGGGCTACCCCGGCGGGCGACAGATCGAGGCGTTGGCGCGCGGCGGCAACCCACAGGCCTTGCCTCTGCCTCGACCGCGCGTCCGGGGCGAAGAAATTGCGCTCAGCTTCAGTGGCCTGAAGACGGCGCTCTGGCATCGGTTGCGCGAGCACCCCGATTTGCCAAAGGCCGACGTCGCCGCCTCTTTTCAATGCGCGGTGGTCGAGACCCTGGTCGACGCCGCGCGGCGCGGTTTGGAGAAAAGCCGGGCGGATTGCCTGGTCGTCACCGGGGGCGTGTCGGCCAATGGTGCCTTGCGTGAAGCCATGGCTACGTTGTGTCGCGAGGAAGGCGTGCGCCTGGTGGTGCCGCCCATCCCCCGCTGCACCGATAACGCGGCCATGATTGCCTATGCCGGCTGGCGACGCCTTGAGCGTGGTGAGCGCGACGGCTTCGATGTCGAGCCAATGCCGGTCTGGCCGCTCGGCGAACGCGACGGCTGACGACGGTAGATCATGGATGCAAGCCGGCGACGACACGCGCTTGGGCAAAATTTCCTGATTGATCGCAGCGTGGCGAGCCACGCACTCGATCTGGCGAGACTGCCGGCGGCAACGCCCGTGCTGGAGATCGGTCCCGGCCACGGCGCTCTGACCGATGTGCTGCTCGAGGCCGGGCATGAGGTCTTCGCAGTCGAGATCGATTCGGAGTTGGCGGCGAAGCTGG
Organism: Deltaproteobacteria bacterium; assembly: GCA_009885395.1. Lineage (GTDB taxonomy): Bacteria > Desulfobacterota > Binatia > UBA12015 > UBA12015 > SXLG01. The sequence continues at coordinate 5,901 of VFKT01000370.1, forward strand.
CGGCCCGGGGCGACCCGGCGCTGCATATCGAGCAGGCCGATTTCTTGCGCTTACCGATCGAGGACATCCCGGCGCGCTTCCGCTTCGTGGTCGCAAACCTGCCTTATTCCAGCGGCACGGCGATCGTCTCAAGATTGGTCAGCGCGATGGGCCGCTTCGACCGGCTGGTGGTTCTTCTGCAGCGCGAAGTGGCGGAACGTCTCGCCGCCGGGCCCGGCAGCCGCGCGTATGGGGCACTTTCCGTTCTGACGGCTCTAGGCGCCGAGGTGCGGCTCGGGCCAATCGTGCCACCGACGGCGTTCCGACCGCAGCCCAAGGTCGAGTCGGCCCTGGTTCGACTGGATTGTCGGGCGCAGGTTCCGGAAAGCGTCAAGAATCTTTCGGCCTTTCGCCTGGTCGTGCGCGGCTCGTTCGGGCAACGGCGCAAGGTGCTCCGCAACGCGCTGACGTCGGCCCTCGGCCGGGACCGCGCTTTGGCTTGCCTCGAGATCAGCGCCATCGATGGCGGGCGGCGTGCCGAGACCCTGAGCTTCGACGAGTTTGCGCTGCTCGCGCAGGCGGCGTCCGGACTTCTGGCCGGCACCCTTGTCGAGACGGCCGATCCGGGAAGTTGAATGCCCGAGCTTCCCGAAGTCGAAACCCTTCGGCGCACCCTCCTGCCGCATCTCGCCGGTCGGCGCATCGTGCGGGTGAAAGTTCGCGAGCGACGCCTGCGCGAACCCCTTCCGGAGGGCTTCGAAGGAAGTCTTGAGGGACGGCAGGTGCTGGCGCTGCGACGGCGCGGCAAATTTCTGCTGGCCGATCTCGATGATGGACGGGTCTGGGTGGTGCATCTCGGCATGAGTGGCCAGTTTTGCGTCGGGCCTGCGGCTCCCGGCACGCTGCACGTCCACGTCGTGATTGCGCTCGACGATGGCCTGGAACTTTTCTACCGCGATCCGCGCCGCTTTGGTCTGATGCGTCTCGAAGCCGGCGAGCCCGAGCTGAATCTGGGCCCCGATCCGATCGTCGACG
>VFKT01000191.1 GCA_009885395.1 Deltaproteobacteria bacterium
CGGCAACGACATCGTCGAAGCGCTTGGTGACACCCTCGAGGCGAACGTCGGATGCCTCCGTGGCCAGAGCGCGCTCGTCCTCAGCCGTCGCGGCTACTTCCATCGCGCAGGCTCGCTGCTCAAGTCGCCTTCGAAGGAACCGGATCCTCGAGCACGCTCGAGTCGGCGACTTCCGGCTTGCGTCGGAAGAAGTTCGGGTTCGCGCGCCATTGCAGCAGCATCTCGATCCGGCCCGCCCAGCGCCCGAGCTGTTCCGGGCTCGCGCCCGTGTTGTGGATGTCCGCGAGCGCGCCCTCCAGCTCCGTGCTCAGGAGATCCCACATCGCCCGCCAGCGCGGATCGCTATCCGTCCAGCCGGAGAAGGCGGCGTGCATCTCCGCGGGAGTCATCGCCCGCCACGAGCGCACGAAATGGATCGGCTTCACCGCGGGCCGGCGCAAGGCCCACACCACGCACAGCGCCGCGCCCGCGCCGAGCAATCCTGAGACGAGGAAATGGAGGGAATTCACGTCGAATAGGCTCCCTGCGGTGCGCCGCCTTTCGCCTGCGCTTCCTTGAATTTCTGCATCCCCGGCGTGGCCCCGGTCCGCCCGATCTGCGGGTTGGCGCCGAACTGCTCGGCGAGCGTGCTGAGGTGTTTGATGCGCGCTTCGAGGATAGCCATCGTGTCCGGGCGCGATTCGATCTGCTGTTGCAGGAGCGGATTGCTTTGCAGCATCCCGAAAAGCGCTTGCAACCGGAGCGCGTAGTTTTGCCCCTCGGGCACCATCTCCGGTTCGATCCCGGAGACGATCTGCGCGAGGTTCGCCTTCTCGCTTTCCAGCTCGCGCTGCGAGGCGAGCTGCGGGTCGCCAACGATCTGGTCGGCCAAGTCAGGGTCGATCCAGCGGGCGGCCACCTGCGCGAGTTTCGCGCGGTCAACCACGTTCTGCGTGTCGAAGGCGAGCACGTAATCCTTGAACGCGGCCAGCTTCAGCTTGGTGCGTTCCGGGTCGAGATTGCCGGGGTCGAAGATGAGGCTCACGGTGAACTGCCCGGCGATGTCTTCACGGGACAACTGCACCACTGAGGACGGATCGCCCGCCACGCGCGAGACGGTGGCCGCGTCGAGAAACTGCTGCTCGAGCTGAAGGCTCATCCGCGCCGCGCTCGCCACCTGCGTGAGCGCCCCGCCCACGAGATGCTCCTGCGCGATCGCGGTCCGGGCCGGGGAGACGCCGGGGTCCGGCCTGCCGAAATACCACGCCAGCGCGAGGCGCGTGCGGTCCTCCACGTTCTGCGCGATGTTCGTGCCGGCGGGCGGTGGCGGGAGCCAGCGCAGTTCGCCTTGCTTGCGCTCGGGGATTTGCGCGGCGGGTCCGAGCTTGATCTCCGTATTGGCCCGCCACGGCGGCACGATGAGCGGCGGGAGCGTCGTCATGTGCGTGTAGTCGTTCGCCGCGTCGCGCTGGGTCTTGATGGTCCCCTGGAAGGTCGCGGCGATCTCCGGCACGCTGCGGCTGTCCGCCATCGCGTTCTCGATCCGTTCGCGCACCAGCTCCACGAAGGGAAGCTGGCCGTGATCGTAGCCGAACACGTCGTGAAAGCCGTAATCGTCCGGGACGAGCGGGCTCCAGACCAGCCGGCACAGCACGGGCACGCCGCTCTGTTTCTCGATCCCGTGATAATAGCGATGCCACACCTCCGCGTATTCGTCCGAGTAGGTCTGCCCCGGCGCATTGGCCTGCATGGCCAGCCCCAGCCCGTTCTCGGTCCGGAGCGATTGGCGGAAATCGTTTAGCGCGCCGTAGCTCTTGCCGCGGTGCTGCCAGAGCGCCTCGCAGAAATCGCGATCCCAGCCCTCGCTATTCACCTTCTCCTCCAAATCCTCCGCGGTGAGCAGGCAACGCCTCTCCACCCAGCGGGCCGACTCGAAGCTGCTCGTCTCCACCGGGCAAAACACGTCGAGGAAAAGCCGGAGCGCTTCCCAGCACGGCTGGTTCTTCACGATGTAGATTTGCGGCACCTCGGTCTCGCCGTTGGTGCGCAGTTCCTTGAGGATCTTCAGCGCGCCGCGCCGGTCGAGGATGGGCGACAGCTCGCGCATCCGGGCGATCGTCTTCTCGTCGAAGATCGGGTCGGCGAGTTCCTGAAGCGCGGTCACGCCCGTCGGGTCGCCCTGCTCCATTTTCTGCACGGCCATCTGCACCATCTCCTCCAGCGTGATCTTCCGCCGCCCGCAGCGCCGCTGCTGGTCCCACCAGATGCCGAGCGCGGAGACGCCATAGGTTTCGCGCCATTGAAAGGCTTTCTCCAGCTCGCGCGCCAGCATCGGCGCGAGGTGATTCTTGAAGCGCCAGTTGAGCAGGATATTCACCTTGGCCGCCGTGTCGTAGTTCGCGCTGCGCAGCGCGGTCACTTGGATCTGCGAGCGGCGCACCGCCGCCATCATCGTCTCCACGCGCTCGTTCACGATCTCGTCCGCGGTGAAGGTGCGCACATCGCTCGCCCCATCCCACGGGCGCACCTTCTGCGCGCTGCCCGCGTTTTCCTGCCAGCGCCGCCCGTCGCGGCTCTGGCCTTCCCATAGGCAAAACCGCGTCTCGAAATCCTGCCGGTATTGCTCCAGATAGGTGCCGGCATCGCCGAGGCAGCGGTCGAGCTGCGTGCGCATCCGGGCGAGGTCGGGGTTTTCGAGTTCGATCCGGTGGGCATCGAGTTTCGTGGAATCAGGGTCTTTCATTTCGGTGTTGTTGGTTGAAAACTCACGCCGAGCGTTTGCTCGACGGTGTGCAGGCAGAAGTAGGCGCGCTGCCCTGCGCGTTTCGTGAGACCGGGAAACTGATGTGGGGCGATGATGCCCTCCCGCAGCCATTTCTCAACGCAATTCCGCGCGAACCCGTGCCCGACCAGCAGGGTGACGAGCGCGCCTCGGCGCATGAAGGGGGTCGGTTTAGGAGGCATGGAGCGGTAGATTCATTCCACCATAAGGCAGATCGCCGACGATCCTTTTCACTCGTGTTTTCATCGCCACCCGCCTCCCGCGATGCCGCCAAGCGAGCCCTGCGGCACGTGCTGGCATTTCTTGAGCGCCATATAGCGCAGGTCGTCCATGGGGTCTTTGCACGCGGCTTTCGGCCCGTCGTGCTTGGCGTAGTGTTGCAGCGCCCAAATGGTGTTCTGGCACCGGGCGGCGATGTAGAAATGCGGTTCGTTCAAGAGTTCGGCGATGGGTTCGGTGGGGTCGTAGGCGAGCAGTTCGTTCAGCTGAAGCAGCCCGTCGTCTTCGCTCGCGCCACTCTCCGCGGGCTCGAATTCCATCGACGGGCCG
>VFKT01000383.1 GCA_009885395.1 Deltaproteobacteria bacterium
GTGGCGGCGCTGGCGGCGGCACTCGGGGGTTGAGGCCCGCGGCGATCCCTTGAGCGGGGGAAGCCTTGTCGGAGTTGCGCCGACAGCAGGCTTTCGCCAAGGAAAAACAGCCTCGCCTCTGGTTTCCGGAGGGGGCTCGAAGGCAAGGCGACGGGCAACCGGAGAGGATCGATCATGGCAGGCGAACACGAGGCTCAGGACGACATCACCCGGCTGATGCTGGTGGTCAGTGCGCTTTTGGCCGCATCGATGGTTTTTGCGTACTTTTACGCTTTTTAGGCCTTGACCGCGTCCCGGCTCAAGGCAGGCTGCGCGCCCGCAGGCGGGGCGAGACGGCGCAGATCCTGGGCTTACCGAACCAACGTTCCCGGCGAGCCGCGATGACGCCGTAGGCCCGATCGAGGACGGGCCGCAGAACGGCGAGCCCGCAGAGCAGGCCAAGACCGCGCCAAGGCCAGGGCAAGAGCCGCAAGGCGTGCCCGGCGGCCGCGCTGCGCAGATGAATCTGGCCATCGGCTTCGCGCACGACGACCGAGGCCAGGGGCCCGAGCTCGCGTAAGCTGGCTGGCAGCAGTTGGCGTGCGGTTGGGCCTTGCAGGGGCGCGAAGCGCAGCCGCAGTTTGCGATCACGTTCGGCGAGGAAGACGATACTGCGTCGGCACAGCCCGCAGTCGCCGTCATGAAAGACGATCGTCGCGTCGAGCCTTTCGCCCTCAGCCATCGCCGTCACCCGGGACGCTTCCGGCGCCACCGATGGCGCCTTGGCGCGCCATCTTGTCCGTGAGGAAAGGTGACCGGGCGATCGCGAGGTTCAGCTCGAAGGGCGAGGAAGCGTGGTGGGCGGAAGAGGTCAGATTGCTCGGGTGCGTGAGCGGTGCTCGGAGATCCGGTAGATCGCCCGGTCGATAGGTTTGTTTAGCAACGCCAGTGCCAGCCGATCTCCCATTCCTAGCGACGTTCAGGCCGATCAGGGGTGTGCAGAACTGCATTGCCGAAAAGGAGCGCGAAGGCCGGGCTCCGTTTTGAAGCGTGCTGCGCCGGAGCGGGGCGGAAAAAAATACGGGATATCCCGCTGTTTCGCCGTTCATTCCATCGGGCAGTTCTATTGCCATAGGGGTAAACACTTATGTATTTCCTGCAGTGCGAAAGCTGGCGGTCTGGCCCCCACGAGACTGGAGTTCATGCGATCCGTGCCGCGTTGCAACGCCTGCTCTCGCTGTGCCGGGGCACAGGGCAAATGCGATGGCGCGACGGTGCGATGGCGCGGTGGCGGCGGCACGACTGCAAGCGGGTGCCGGGGCACAGGGCAAATGCGATGGCGCGACGGTGCGCGTCTCGCCGGGTGCTGGCTTCGCACCCGCCGTGCCGGGGGCAGACCGGGTGCGATGGCGCGGCCGCTGCTCGCTGCTCAGATTCAAATTATTCCTGCTTGACTGAATCGAGATTGACACCATCACCCCGCTGCCTGGTGTTTTATGGTAAGGGCCGACGGTGCGCGAAGGCCTCGCAGTCTGGCTTGCCACCGGGTTCGGGATCGGCCGTCTTGCGCCCTTCGCGCCGGGGACCTTCGGCAGCCTGCTCGGACTTCCGCTGGCCTTGGCGCTGCACCCGCTGCCCCTGGTGGGCCAGGGGGTACTGCTGGTGGCCGCCTTCGCGCTGGCGGCCTGGATCTCCGGCCGGGCCGAGCGTGCCCTCGGCAGTCACGACCCATCGCAGATCGTGATCGATGAAATCTGCGGGATGGCCTTGGCCCTGGCCGGCCATCCGCTCGATCCGGGTTGGCTGGTCGCCGGCTTCGTGGCCTTTCGTTTCTTCGACATCTTGAAGCCGTGGCCGATTCGCCTGCTGGACCGGCGCATTCCCGGCGGGATTGGCACCGTGCTCGACGATGCTGCCGCCGGCCTTTGTGCCAACCTGGCGCTGGTGCTCGTGCGACCTCTGTTGTGACCGAGCGAGGTGAGGTGCGGCCAGCCGGTCGCGTCGTGCTATCGCGGCGGCCGGACGAGGGGAGGCCCGCCGATGTGGCGGCGGAGCATCTTCTGCGGGGAGGTTCAATGGATCGGGTCGTACTTCTTTCAACCGGTGACGAACTCATATGCGGCGCGATCGCCGATACCAATGCCCAATGGCTCGCCGGGCGTTTCTTCGATCTCGGTCTTGAGGTGGTGACGGTGCTCACCGTCGGCGACGAGCCCGACCGCCTGCGCTGGGCCTGGAAGACAGCATTTGAGCAAGGCGAGTTGGTGCTCTCGACCGGCGGGCTGGGACCGACGGCGGATGATCTCACCACCGAGATCGTGGCGCAGGTCTTTGGCGAGGGCCTCCGTTTTGACGAACCAAGCGCCGATCATATCCGCCGCTTGTTCGGCGCGATGCGTCGCCCGATGCCCGAGAACAATTTGAAGCAGGCCTGGTTTCCGGAGAGTGCCGTGGTGGTCGAGAACCCGCTCGGCACGGCACCGGGCTACCGGATCAGCCGGCGTGCCGGGCAAGGCCCTGCCACCGGACACGAATCCCATCTTTTTGTGTTGCCGGGCGTGCCTCGCGAAATGAAGCGCATGTTTCTCGACACGGTCGAGCCCTGGGTGCGCGAGCAACGCGGCATCGCGCAGACGCCCATCCTGCGTACGTTTCAGACTTTCGGCATGAGCGAATCGGCGTTGGACGAGGAAATTGCGGCGTTGATCCGCCCCGACGAGGCCCGGATCGGCTTTCGGGCCAGCTTTCCGAAGATCGCAGTCAAGCTTCTTATCCGTCCGGGGTCTGGAGAGACCACGGCTGCCGCGGAGGCGCGCATCGATGAATTGGCCGAGCGGGTGCGGCAGCGTCTCGGCGCCGTGATCTACGGCGAAGGCGAAATGGCGATGGAAGAGGCGGTGCTGCACGCGCTCGAGGCAAAGACTGCAACTTTGGCGTTGGCCGAATCCTGCACCGGCGGCTTGATCGGTCACCGACTCACCGAGGTGCCTGGCATTTCGGCCTTTCTGCTTGCCGATTACGTCGTCTATTCAAATGATGCGAAATCCGATGTGCTGGGTGTGAAGGCGACGACTCTCGCCGAGCATGGTGCGGTGAGTGAGCAAACCGCCTGCGAGATGGCCGAGGGGGCGCGGCGGCGCTCCGGCGCCTCGGTGGCGGTGGCCGTGACCGGCATTGCGGGGCCAGGCGGGGGCACGCGCGAGAAGCCGGTCGGGACGGTTTGTTTTGCGCTCTCGGCGGAGGGTTTTCTGGTGTCACGTCGCCACCAGCTCTGGGGCACACGCGATTGGGTGAAGCTGCTCGCCTCGCAGTTTGCCCTCGATATGGTGCGCCGCTGGGCGCTGGGGCTGTCCGAGATTGCGCCCGGCTTTCGGCGGTGATACGAAGGAAAGGCGAAACAGGATGAAAGCGGCTTCCCGGACAACTCTTGTCTCCCGACGCAATGACATGCGGGGCGAAAGGGGATAACGAAGAGGCGTCACGAAGCAGTACAAAAGCTTCGCCACGGTACCGGGGCCGGCCCGGGGGGATTCAATGATGATTGGGAGGAAGACGGAAGCGATGGACACCAACCGAGAACGGGCAATGGATCTGGCGATCAGCCAGATCGAGAAACAATTCGGCAAGGGCTCGATCATGAGACTCGGCGTTGACGCCGTGGTGGCAGATATTGCTGCGGTCTCGACGGGATCGCTGGCGCTCGACATGGCGCTTGGGGTCGGCGGCGTGCCGCGCGGCCGGGTCGTCGAGATCTACGGCCCGGAATCGTCGGGCAAGACCACGCTTTCCCTGCAGATCATCGCCGAGGCCCAGAAAGAGGGCGGGGTCTGCGCCTTCGTCGACGCCGA
>VFKT01000323.1 GCA_009885395.1 Deltaproteobacteria bacterium
CCCGCCATAACCTTGACTCGAGCGGATGTCCGCGCCCCGCCTCCGATTCCGGGCCTGGTCGTGCGACCCGTCGAGAGTGCCGCAGCGGCTGCCGAATACGCAGACCTCGCGGCACGCGCCTTTCACGTCTACGGCATCCCGCTCGATACGGTGCGCGCCTTTTTTCCCGGCCTCTCAAGTCTGCACGACATGGCCGTCCAGGGATTCGTGGCGCGACTCAAGGGCGAAGCGGTTGCCTGTGCGGCGCTCTACGCCTCGCATGAGGTTGCCGGGGTCGGTTGGGTCGGCACCCACCCGGAGCATTTTCGCCGTGGCTAGGGCGCACTGGCCACAGCGGCTGTCGTCGAGAATTGATTTCAGAGAGGCCTGAGCTTCGCCAACCTGCAGGCCTCGCCGATGGGCGAGCCGGTCTATGCCCGGCTGGGGTTTGAGACCCCGACCCGCTACAGAATCCTGGTTCCGGCAAGGCTACTGACTCCGCAGAGCACGCCGTGACAGCGCCGGTCGAGCGAAGGAACATCATGAATAAAACAACACCTGACCCGCTGAAACGCATCGCCGCCTGGCATGCCGCCGCCGCGCGCGCGGGCGAGAAGCAACCCGATGCGATGACGATCGCAACCATCGCGGCCGACGGGGCGCCATCGCTACGCTATGTGCTGCTGAAGGGTCTCTCCGCAGCGGGCCTGGTCTTCTTCACCGACACCCGTAGCCGCAAAGGCCGCGATCTGGCGCATGACCCTCGCATCGCCGCCGCCCTGCGCTTTGGCACCACCGGCCGCCAGATCCGGGTGGAAGGGCTGGCTCGTCTCCTCCCGGCCGAGGATGCCAATATCTACTGGGAGACGCGACCGCGCACGAGTCGCCTCTCTGCGAGCGCATCATTCCAAAGTGCGCCACTCCTCAGCCGCGAGCTGCTGGTGGCGCGACGCGACGCCCTGGCCGAACGTTTGGCGGGACGCGTCGTACCACGGCCCGCCGCCTGGCTCGGCTACTGCATCGAGCCGGGCCGAATCGAGTTCTGGACCCAGAAGCCCGGCCGCCTCCACCACCGGGAACTCTTCACGCGCATCCTTCGTGGCTGGCGGATCAGCTTGCTGCAACCTTAGGAAAACGTTGGTCAAGCGGCACCTCGCCCTGCCGCAAAAAACGCCAGACGGCGAAGTCTGCCCGCACAGGTCAAGGCGAGCACCGCAGACGAAGGCAAAGGCCCCTGCACGGCCTGCTTGCATTCGCGCGCCGCCTCCGGCAGAAGAGAGGCGTTCGGTGGTTGAGGGAAGTCGGTGTGAAACCGACGCGGCTCCCGCCACTGTGAGTCGGAGCGAAAGCGCCAAAGATGCCACTGTCCCTCGGGGATGGGAAGGCGGCGGGAGTAGAAAGCCGATGAGTCAGGAAACCTGGCACCGAACGAAAATTGACTCGAGACCGTGCGGGGTGGCTGGTTTCGGGGTTCGTTCGACCGGACGCTGCTGGTTTTTCCCTCGATCGGGGATGAAGAGCGCCGGAAAGGCGGCCTCGGGCTGCCTCCAGCAAGGCCTCCATGCTGTGCGCTGCGGGAGGTAGCGCACCGGAGAACCCCTTGAACAGACTCTCTTTTTTTGTTGCGTTGACCTGTGCCTCGACCCTTCCCGGCCTGCTGCTGGTCGCGTCCGCCACAGCCCAGGTTGCGGCTCCCGGCTGGGTGCTGGGCTCGATCGAGGTTGGTGACGCCCCTGGCGACGTTGCCTACGTGGGAACAAGCCTCTTCGTCGCGGCCGGAAGCTACGGTGCCGGCAGCCAGCGCCTGCTCCGCGTCGACGCTGCGAGAGCGCCGATCGAAGTGGTGGACAACCTTAATTCGATCGGCGGCATCGCCTGGGACCGTGCCAACGATTTCCTGTACTTCACGGATAATGCAGAGGAGGCGGGTGCCACCACGACCGGTGACACGGTCTATCGATTGCTCTCGCCGCTTGGCGTCGCTTCCGTCGTGGACGCGGCGACCCTGGAACTCGCTCCGGCCGGCTCGATCCCCCAAGCCTCTCTGGTTTTACCGCTCGACGGCGATTCGGTGCTGGTCACCGACTCGGCCGGGCCGGGTGCTGGTAGCGTGCTGGAGATCAATTCCATCAACGGAACGATCACGACCGTCGTCAATGGCCTCGACTACGTCTCCGGATTGAGCCTCGCCGCAGACGGCGATCTGCTGATCGGCAACGTCGACAGCAGCTACGTCGGCTCGATCCTGCGCTGGGACGCCGGAACTGCAGCGCTCTCAATCCATGCGGTCACCGGCGGTGCCTTCGATCAAGTCAGCTATAGGGACGGTTCCCTGCTGGTCACCGGCGTATTCGCAGGGGACTTCAGCAGCGCCATCGCACAACTCTCCCCCGAGGGTGCGCCAGTCGGCGAGATCGCCTCGGGCTTCAGCTTCAGCGCAGGCCTCGACACCGACCCGATCTCGGGCCAGGTCGCGGTCACCGATTCCTGCTGGCCAATACCATGCACGACGATCACCACGCTGACGCCGCTTTCGGCAATGACCGGCACCGACCAGGGGAGCAAAGACTGCAACCTCGCCTTCTTTGGTGGTGTGACCGACCTCACGCCATCTGGCAACTCAAAGCCAACTTGGACCTGCACCGACGGGGACGCCTGCGACCGTGATGCGAATGCCGACGGCAGTTGCACCTTCCTGGTCGGCGCCTGTGTCGGTCTTGACGAAATCGACGGCTGCGCGCCGGCCACGGTCGATAGCATCGAGGTTTCGCGCGCACCCGCCGAGGGCGGATCGAGCCTGCTGCCCTTGTTGCAAGCGGCCGTCGACTCGATCCTGCCCGCCTCGGATGCCGCCTGCAGCGCCGGCGTCGCAGTCGAAGTCGAACAGGGTCACGTGGTCCGCGTCAAGCTGAAGGCTCGCGACGACGGCAAGGTCGTCGATCGCGATAATCTGAAGCTGGCTTGTCGCTAGCCGGGATCTTCTGACGCAACCCGACCGCTGGGCGGGGTGGCACCGGTTGCGGTGCCTCTCCGCCCAGCAGTCGCACAAATAGGCACTCGGGCAGAGAGAGAAGAACGCATGGCAACGAAAAGCCTTTCGGTCGACTCCACACCCGTCAGTCAAGTTTTATTGAAATTTATGCGGACGACGGAAAGCATCAGCTCAGGAAGCCAACAAAGCAGCGCCCTGGCTGCGGTCGCCATGGTCTTCAGTCTGCCTCGCAACGGACGCGGCTACCCTCGCGCCCGACTCGCTTGCCTGGCTGTAGTCGCCATCGTCTCGAGCTTGCCGCTCACCGCACTCGCCGATCCTTGCCCCGACGCGGTGGTCTCGTACAGCGCCGGTGCGGACGGCGGCTTTGGCGCCGACCTGCTGCCGAGCATCGTGCTCGGGTTGCCGCGCGGCACAGGTGAAGTCGCGGCCTCGACCGATGTGGTTTCACTCGGCGACGGCGGCCAGATCGTGCTTGCCTTCGAGGACAACGCCATCGTCAACGGTCCCGGACCCGATCTGCGGATCTTCGAGAACCCTTTCCGCAATGGGCCGACTCTGCTCTTCCGTGAGGCCGGCTTCGTCGACCTGAGTCCGGACGGCCTCTCCTGGACGCGCCTGCCGTGGCAGGCCGCCGGTCTCGTCGGGCTGGCTGGTGTCAGTCCGGTCTTTTCCAACCCACAAAACGGCATCGATCCCCGCAGCGCTGCCGCCGGCGGCGACGTCTTCGACCTCGCCGACATCGGGCTCTCTGAAGCCCGCTTCGTGCGCATCGTGGATCCCGGCGCCGCTGTCGCAGACCCCGGCAACAGCTTTCCAATCCGTGGCGCCGGCAAATCGGGATTTGATCTTGATGCGATGGTCGGCATCCATTCCGCCGAGACCTGCGGCGGCTGCTGTGATACCGTATTTGACGACGCGCTGCACGCGGATGATCTGGTCACGCTTCTGCGAGTGGCCTCGGGAGCCGGCGCGTCGGAGGTCTGCGGCGTCGCGCCTTGCACGGCGAGCCATTGCGGTGACACCGACCTCGACGGCGGCGTCGATCTGGCGGACGTCGAGCTTTGTCTCGGCCGAGCGCTCGGCCACGATGTCGCCTGCACTTCTGGCGAATGCGATCTCGATGGTCGACTAGCGGCAACCGCCGCTGCACCGATCGTGGCGGGTCTCATCGAGATTCCGCAGCCTCTGTCGATCCAGAGCGGTATCGGCCTGGTCTCGGGCTGGCGCTGTTCGGCCGGCCGGATGACGGCAGTCTTCGACGAGGGCACCCCAATCGAGGTCGCCTACGGCACCACCCGCGAAGATACTCGTACCACCTGTGGCGATGCCAATAACGCCTTTGCGCTGCAATGGAATTATAATCTGCTCGGCGATGGCCCGCACCGCTTGCGGCTTTTCGACGAGGGCAGGGAATTTTCAAGGGTTGATTTCCAGGTCGTGACTCTGGGGGCACCGTTTCGTCGGGATCTTGCCGGCTCAGTCGCTCTCAGGGATCACCCCGCGGCGGGCGACTGGCTTGCCCTTGATTGGCAGACGGCTTCGCAGGGCTTTGGAATTTCGGCTTTCGCGGCCGCCGGATCTGGCGCGTCTCTGGTTGGGGCCGCAGACCCGAGCAGCGCGCCCCTCGCCAGCGCCGGCAGCGCGCCGCGCTCGAAACGGCTTTCCCGAGCCACCGCACCCTCCGGCTCAAGCCCCGGCTCGGCCCTTGAGATTCCGCAAGCCGGCTCCGTGCAGAGCGGAATCGGGCTTGTCTCCGGCTGGCGCTGCACCGGCGATGTCCTCACGGCAAGCTTCGACGGCGGCGCACCTATCGAATTAGCATATGGAACCACCCGCGAGGATACCCGCCCGGTTTGTGGCGATGTCGACAATGCTTTCGTGCTGCTTTGGAACTACGCTCTACTCGGCGATGGCAAGCATCGCGTGCAGCTTTTTGACGATGGCAGCGAATTCGCCGACATCAGCTTTTTTGTCGTGACAGTCGGGCGTCCCTTCTGGCGCGACCTCTCCGCATCGTTCGATCTCGTCGATTTCCCCACAGCCGGGGATGCCCTCACTCTCGCCTGGCAAACGGCTCGCCAGAGCTTCGTGATCGAAAGCTTCGCGCCGGCCGCACCTTTGCCAACGCCGAGCGCAGCACCCTCGCCTTCGCCAACGCCTTTGCCAACCCCGACGCCACGCCCCTCACCCACCTCGGGCATCGGGCCACAGCCCACCGCATCGCCTTCGGGCACACCGACACCCGGCGCCTGCACCCGGGTAACCTTGCACGTTCGACTGGTTGCGGCGACGGCGCTGGCCGGCGCACTTGTTCGGATTGACTATCCCGGTGCGCTCACCTTGCCCTGGCAGGAAAACCTCGCCGCGGTGCGCGGCCGTGTCAAAGCCGGCAATGCCGTCGGCACAGCTTTCTTTGGCATTGGCGGCGCAGCCGGCTCGCTCCGGCTGGGCGCCGTCGCCGAGAATGCCACCCTGGGCACAGGCGAATTCGCGAGCGTGGTTCTTGATTGTGCCGGCCCGCTGCCTGCTCCAGCAGCGCTGATTTGTACTGTCGACGCAGCCGAGGCGAACGGAGATGCGACAGGCGCCAGTTGTCAGCTCACGCTCTCGCCCTGAGAGAGGATGTCAAGCCGCCGGTGTCGACCGTAGCGGCCAGCGCGACCGCACTCAGTGCGCGCTGCAGGTCCCCCCTCGAACCCGCCGCCGCCGAACAGCGAAACCGGATAAAATTTGGCCGACGCACAAGCGACACCATTGCTTCCCGGGCCACGAGCACCAACCGGAGTGGCAGCGCAGTGGCAGAACTTCATGCTGCTGCCGCTGAGCGGCCAGGCGTGGCATTCGGAACCCTCGCCGCAGCTTCCGCCGCAGACCGGAAAGCTTGATCCGCCCGCGCACGGGATCAGCATGTAGATGAAGAAGCCCGATTCACCGGGCAGGCAATAAGTACCCCGACCACACGCACTGCCCATTCCGCAGCCCGCCGAAGCCGGCGCGTAGAGGCACGAATTACTCGCGATCCAGCTCCCCGCCGGACGGCATTGGAGCCCATCGCCGGAGCGCCCGTCACAGGTCGGGAACGGCGAAGTTTCGCAGAGTGGCGCCCAGCCGACGCACATACAATCAGGAAAGGGGTAGCCGGGCAGCGGGCTGCAACTCTCGCCCTCGGGGCAGTCCCCATGGCAGACCGGCGAGGTGCCGCGCAAGGTTCAGTCGACTCGAGGCAGCGGCAGATTCCCAAATCGATGGTGGGCGCACAAACGCTGCTCTCGCCACAATCGCCGCCGCACGTTGGCGCTGCACCAGACGGCCGATAAAGCGACTCGTCGGAGCAGTCGTCGAGCAGCGAGGCCTCGCCACGGCGTGCCACGAAGCGGCCGACTTCATCCCGCACCACCGAGCCCGGCGCGAACCGGACGCAGTAGCGCTGTGTACCCAGGACGAGGCGCAGTCCGGCGGCGTGCGTCTCGCCTCCCAGCTGGAAACAAGCGCGCGGGTTACGAGCTGAAGGTTGCGTCTGCTCCCAAGCTCAATCCCCGATACCGCGTCGTCAGCACCTCCCCGGTAGGACCAGCGGCCATCCGACGAGCGGCCGCTCCAGCCCGCAGCCGACGCGAGCATCGTGACGTGCGCACCACTGCCCGTGAAAATCTCGGGGCAGCCGCCGCCCGGTGTCCCGAGCAAAAGGATCGTCGGCGCTGCCGGGCAGGCACCATGCAAACGGCTGGCCCGCGGTCGCGACAAGCGGAGCACGAGCCTGTTCTCGGGATTCCCGGCAGACCCGCCCCGCAGCTACTCGAAGCCGATCGCGCTTTCCGGGCAATTGTCGGCCGCGCGCCGCGCTTTGCTCTCTAATTCGGGCGGCACCACCGCCACTCGAAGCAAGGCATGCCCGCTTTCGTCCGCCGCGAAAAGCTCTGGTGCCAGTTCGTAACAGCGGCCGTGCCCGACGCAGAGCCCGCTCTCAAGGCAAAGCTTCACTAGCGCTTCCCCCAGACCAGCGGCAGATACTGGAACTCGCGAATCCCCGGGCTGACCCGCGGAATCTCGCCCGGTTTGATGGCGTAATCGGGGATGGCCCGATGCCATTCCTCCATCCCGACCCGAAGCTCGATGCGGGCGAGGTGGGAACCAAGGCACCGGTGCGGACCCAGGCCAAAAGCAAGATGGCGATTACGCTCGCGATCGAAGTCGACCTCACCGCTCCGGGGAAACTCGGTCTCGTCAAGATCAGCAGCGCTGATCATAATATTGACTACCTGTCCGGCCGCCATGCTGATGCCATGCAGCTCGATGTCCTGCTTCAAGACGCGCGGCAGGATGGTCACGGGAGTTTCCCAACGGAGCAACTCCTCGACCGCGCCTTCGAGGCAGGAGGGATCCCGGCTCAAACGCCGCCGGTGAGCGGGATGTTCGGCAAGATACGCCATATTGCAGCCGAGGGTGGCGGTGACCGTATCGAGCCCGCCCAACAAGAATAAATAGCAGATATCGAGGATCTCTTCGCGCGTGAGCCGACGGCCTTCGAGCTCGACCTGGACCAGGTAGGTCATCAGATCCTCGCGGGGTGCGGCCGATCGTGCGTCGATCAATTTTTCAAAATAGCGATAGATCTGCTGGCCGGTCTCGGCCCGGAGCTGTGTGCATCGCACCATATCGATCGGCGGTGCATCAGGCCGAATGACCCCATTCTTCATCGCAAGGAAAAGTTCCATCTCCTCGACCGGAAGGCCCATGAACTCGAGAAAGGCCTTGCACGGCAGCGGGATCGCATAAGCGGCATCGAACTCACATTCCCCCTGCTCGATGATGGCGGCGATCAGGCTTCGGGCGTGCTCGCGAAGGGCCGGCTCGATGCGGGCCACCATTTTTTTGGTAAACTGGCTATCGAGGATTTTCCGGAAGCGAACCTGTAGCGGCGGGTCGATCTGCTGCGGGATCATCGGCCGCACGTTGCCGAGTTGCAGAAAGTCGCCCATCTCGGACGAGAAGATCTCGGGATGGCGCAGCGCCCAGGCAACGTCCTCGTACCGGGTCAGCAGCGCCCAGCCGGTATAGGGGATGTTCGCGATCGGACATTGCTCGAGCATGGCTCGGATCGTCGGCTGCGGGTTGAGCGCGAACTCCGGCGCGATAATGTCGATCGCCCCCGTTGCCGCATTGAAAATCTCTTCGCCCATCCAATGATCCCCCCGAGCTGACCGCGATCCAAAGTTAGGTCAATCGATTGGCCCCATTTTGGTTCCAATGCAAGCCCCTGCCTCGAGCGGCGAAAACTCGCCGCCGCGGCAATCGGGCTGGCGGCCCCCGCCGGCGGTGATAAGAAGCCCGTCCGCGCCCGTAGTTCCTCGGTGGGAGACCCAAGCCCGCCCGGACCGGCCGACGCTTCGACCATGCCAATCGACCTCAACCAACTGCTCCACCCCAGGCATACGGCCATCGTGACGATCGAGTGCCAGCGCGGGGTGATCGGCCCCGAGACCTCGCTGCCCGCGCTTGCCGCAGCCGTCGCCGAGATCGGCCTGGTGCCAAGAGTGGCCCGCCTGCTCGACACGGCCCGCCAGGTGGGCAGCCCGGTGCTGCACGGCCTGGCTCTGAAACGCCCCGACGGCGGGGGCAAGACCGTCAATTGTAGGCTTTTTGCCGCCACCCGCCGGCGCGAAGGTGGGCCGCTGGTCGGCAGCCGCGCGGCAGAGTTGGTCGCGGAATTCGGCCCGGCCGAGTCGGACTACCAGGTGGCGCGCTACCACGGCGTCACGCTTTTCCACGACTCCGAACTCGACTCGATCCTGCGCAGCCTTGGCGTGAAAACCGTGGTGCTGGTCGGCGTCAGCCTGAACATCGCCATCACCGGAACCACCATCGAGGCCGTCAATCGCGGTTATCAGGTGGTGCTGCCGCGCGACGGCGTGGTGGCGACCCCGCCCGAATACGGCGAGGCTCTTCTGCAAAACACGTTGAGCCTGCTGGCAACGATCACCGATTGCGAGAGCGTTGAACGCGCCCTCCGACAAGCTGCTCTGCCCTGAGGTTATTTATCATGAATGAATTGGTCCTGACCGAAACCCAGGAAATGCTGCGCCGGGCTGCAGCCGATTTCGTCGCCGCCAATTGTGCTCCGGGCGACCTGCGCAAGCTGCGCGACGAGAGCGATACGGCAGGCTTCTCGGCAAAGAGCTGGCAGGCGATGGCGAACCTCGGCTGGCCGGGGATTGTCTTCCCCGAGGAATTTGGCGGGCTTGGGCTCGGCTACGCCGAACAGGCCGTGGTGTTGGAGGAACTCGGCAGCGCGCTCGCACCCGAACCCTTCCTCACGTCGGTGCTGCTTGGCGGCAATGCAGTCCTCCTTGGAAGCAACGAGCCGCAGAAGGCGGCCCTGCTGCCAGAGGTGGCAAGCGGTGCTCTTTTGCTTGCCCTGGCACACCATGAGCCCGGCGCGCGCCATGATCTTTTCCGCGTCGAGACGCGCGCCGTGCGCATGGCCGATGGCTGGCGCATCGATGGCGAGAAGGATTTTGTTCTAGACGGAGCCACGGCGCACCGCCTGGTGGTTTCGGCGCGACTTTCGGGCGAACCCAATGCCAGGCAGGGCATCGGTCTCTTCCTGGTCGAGGCCGGCGCACCCGGTCTCACCCTCAGCCCGGCCCGTCTGGTCGATGGCCGCGCCACCGCGCGCCTGGGGCTGGCCGGGGTGCAGGTCGCACCCAACGCCATGCTGGCCGATCAAACACAGGGCGGCGACGTTCTTGAAAACATGCTTGATCGAGCGGCAGTCGGGCTTTGTGGGGAAATGCTGGGCGGGATGCGCCGCGCCACCGAAATGACGCTCGACTACCTCAAAACACGGGAGCAGTTCGGCGTGCGGATCGGATCCTTTCAATCGCTCAAGCACCGCGCGGCACGCATGTTCATCGAGCTCGAGATCGGTCGCTCGGCGGTGATGGCGGCAGCCCGCGCCCTCGACGCCGGAAGCAGCGACGCCCGCAGCCTGGTCTCGATCGCCAAAGCCCGCCTCTCGGATGGTTTTGTCGAAGTCGCCAGCGAAGCCCTCCAGATGCACGGCGGCATCGGCATGACCGACGAGCACGATATCGGGCTCTTTCTGAAGCGCGCCCGGGTGGCGGAACTCACGCTCGGCGACAGCGCCTGGCACCGCGACCGCTGGGCTCGGCTCGCCGGTTTCTGAGACAACACCGCAGCTGCCACTTCGCTCTTGTGCAGACCGCTGTCGGCGGCGGAGATCGACGGTTTCCGAGACAACACCGCAGCTGCCACTTCG
>VFKT01000206.1 GCA_009885395.1 Deltaproteobacteria bacterium
GAACAAAGCGGATCAACTTCTCCGGCAGGAACGAGCGCCCCTGCCTCGCCCACCAGCTCAAGCAACCCTCCCACCCGCCAGGCCACGACGGCCGCACCCGAGCCAAGCCCGAGCAGCACCGCCTCGGGCCAGGCCGACGAATCGCGCGTGGCGACCACCGCCGCCGCCCGCCGGACCACCATCGCCAGTTCGCGCTCCGAGACATCCCCGATGATCCGCACCCGCTGTCGGACCGCGCCGGTCGTCTCGAGCCAGGCCTCGAGCACAGGCGGCGGCTTGGCCCGAAAAAGGATCGCCAACGAAAGCTCCCGCAAGGGGTCGAGAGCGGCCACCACCACCTGGAGGTCCGGATCGAGACCTCGGCCGTCCTCGCCAAAAGCCAACGCGAAAGGCGTCGCCAGGCCGACCCGCCGCAGGAAGGCCTCACCCGCCAGTTCCGCGGCTTCTCCGATTTCGATCTCGGGCAAGTTGATCGAAGGCGGCACGACCCGGAAACGCTCGACCGGGATCTTGAGTTCGTGCGCCAACCTGGCAGCCAGAGTGTGTGAACCGACCAGCAGCAGGCCGTGTCCCGCGATGATCAAGCGCAATAACTGACGATGGCGCCGGCGGTTGAGCGGGTCAAAGCCACCACTCTCGGCGACGAAGGCGAACCGGCCCGCCGCGCAGGCGACTTCCGGCACCGCATGAAGAAGATCGGCACCGACGCGACGCAACGCCAGCGGCAGCTCGATCCGCTCGCGCAGCGACCCCGGTCGGGCTGCAATCGCCAAGGCCTCGACACCTGCGATCGAGCGACCGAAGCCGACCTCGTCGGTCGGGGTCACCAGCGCCACGAAGACGTGCTGCGGAGCCAGCCGCGGCAAACGATGCAGCAGAGCCCGCAGGCGCTGCCCCTCGCCCGGCGCCCGCAGTTCGCGAGCATCAAGCACGATGCGCGCCATCGCCTAGCCTCGCCGCTCCCGGATCGAGTAGATCTGCTTGCCCTGCGATTCGTGCCAGGTGCGGGCCAGCATCTCGCCGAGCAGGCCGAAGGTCACGAACTGCACCCCGCTCAACACCAGCACCATCGCAAGCAGAACAATAGGCCGGTCTCCGAGGGGCACGCCAAGAACAATGCGCTCAAAGCCGAGCCAGCCCAGAAGCCCAAACCCGAGCGTCGAGGCCAGCAAGCCGAGCAGGCCGAAAACCTGCATCGGCCGAGTCGAGAAGTCTGATAGAAATTTCACCGTCAGCAGATCGAGCACCACCCGCAGCGTACGCGACAATCCGTATTTGGAGCGGCCCACCGTGCGCGGGCGGTGCAACACCGGGAGTTCGCCTACCCGGGCCCCGAGATCGGCAGCAATCGCCGGCAGAAAGCGGTGCATTTCCCCATAGAGTTTGAGTTCACGCACGATCTCCACGCGATAGACCTTGAGCCCACAACCATAGTCGTGCAGGTGAAGGCCGGTCGCGCGTGAGATGATCCAGTTCGCGATCCAGGACGGCAGGACACGGCTCGCCGCCGCATCCTGGCGGTCACGACGCCAGCCGGAAACCACGTCGAAACCCTCATCGAGTTTCTCGAGCAGACTCTTCAGCGACGCCGGATCGTTCTGGAGATCTCCGTCCATGGTCGCCACCACCCGGCCGCGCACCTCGGCGAAGCCAGCAGCCAGGGCCGCCGTTTGACCAAAGTTTCGCCGCAGACGCAAGACGCGAATCCGTGGCTCACGTGCTTGTTCGATACAGAGCTGCTCGAAGGTGCGGTCGCGTGAACCATCGTCAACGGCGATTATTTCGAAGCTGCGGCCAAGCCCATCAAGGACGCCGAGCAATTCGCGACACAGGGCCTCGACGGCGCCATCCTCCTCGAAAAAGGGAATGACAACGCTGAGATCGGGCGCTACCTCAGTCGCGGCCTCGGCCTCCCTCACTCCAGATGCCGTCCGGCAATAGAACGCAGGCGTTGGCGCATCGCCGGCGAAATGGCGGCACGATCGGTCATGATCGCATCGTCGAGCGCGTGCCGGCAGCGACAATCGCCCTCGGGAAGCCGCCCGGCCACCTCACGCAGGGTGTCGGCGGCGCGCCGAGCATTGGCCCCGATCACGTCAATGATGGTCGCGATATCGACCTCAGTCTCATGCCAGCAATCGTAATCGGTGGCGAGCGCCAAGGTGGCGAAACAAATTTCGGCTTCGCGGGCGAGTTTGGCCTCCTGCAGATTGGTCATGCCGATCACCGAAGCGCCCCACGAACGATAAAGATTCGATTCCGCACGGGTCGAGAACTGCGGTCCCTCCATGCAGATATAGGTGCCGCCGGCATGGACCGTCGTCCCGACCGTCTGGGCCGACTCGACCAGAGCGGCGGCCAGCCGGCCGCAGACCGGATCACCAAATGGCACATGCGCAACCACCCCATCGCCGAAAAACGTCGAGCAGCGACCGAAGGTGCGATCGATGAATTGATCGGGCACGACCAGGTGCCCGGGGACAATCTCCTCGCGCAAGCTGCCAACGGCACCGACCGCGATCAGCTGCACCACCCCGAGTTGCTTCATGGCGTGGACGTTGGCGCGGAAGTTCAGCTCGCTCGGCAGGATCCGATGACCGCGGCCATGGCGCGGCAGGAACGCAATCTCGACATCGCCCAAGCGGCCGAGCACGATTTCGTCGGATGGCGCACCAAAGGGCGTCTCGACGGCGATCCGCTGCACATCCTGCAGCATATCAAGATCGTAGAGGCCGCTGCCGCCGATCACGCCTAGCCGCCCCTTCATCGCCGCACCCGCTAGCTCCGCCATTGCGGCCTTCATCGCAGACCCCGACAGCTGCGGCAACGCTCAGCCAGCGCACGAGCAACCACCGCGGGCTCTCGAGCCGGACTCTTGCATCGGGCCGGCTGAAGGGGCCCCGGGGCGATCAAGCGTCGCGATGAACCGTGTCCGGAGAGAAGGCCGGCAGGCAGATCGCAACATACTCAGCGCCCCCCGGATGCGGCGACGAATAGCGGACCCACTCGCCGCTGCGCGTCAGCACGGCCTGCCCGGCTGCAACCTCGAGCACCCCCTCGGCACTCTCGACCCGCAAGCAGCCCGCCAGGACCAGCGTATATTCGTCGAAATCAGGACGCTGGCCGGGCTCGACCCAGCCTTCGGGCGAGTGCATGCGCGCGACCGAGAGCCGACTCTCGCCGTTGTTGAGCCGACCGACAAATTCCTCAATGCGTTTGGGCGGCTCGCCGGCTGCCGGCACGAGGGTGGGTTGGGCAATCAGTTGCGACATCAGGTCCTCCGGTCTTCGTTCAATCTGTCGGCGCCGCCCCGATCCCCGAAGCTCGCAGGGATTCCACCTGAGCGGCGAGTTGTCCACAAGCGGCTTGAATGTCGGGGCCCCGACTCTCCCGAATCGTGGCATGGACAGCATTGTCAAGCAGAATTCTCTGGAAGCGCTGCATGCGCTCGCGCGAAGTCCTTTGGTGCTCAGCGCCCTCGAAGGGGTTCCAGAAGATCAGATTCACCTTGGCGCGAATGCCGTTCAGCAATCGAACCATGCGGCGGGCGTCGTCATCGGAATCATTCTCGCCCGCCAGCATTGTGTACTCGAAGGTGATTCGTTCGCGGCGCTTGAGCGGTAACTCCCTGCAGGTTTCCAGCAATTCGGCTAGCGACCAACGCTTGGTCACCGGCATGATCGCACGGCGCCCCTCCTCGGTGGTGGCACCCAGCGAGACTGCGAGCTTGACCCGAGTCTCTTCGAGCAGGCGTCTCATCTGCGGCACGACACCGACGGTCGACACTGTGATCCGTCGGGGTGAGATCGAGAGCCCCCATTGTTCAGTCAGAATCCGGATCGCCGGCAACAGAGCCTCGACGTTATGCAAAGGCTCGCCCATTCCCATGAAGACCAGGTTGGTCAGATGACCGGGGCCAAGCGGATCAGCCGCCATTTCACGCCGGGCCAGCACCACCTGGCCGACAATTTCGTCGGTACGCAGATGCCGCTTGAGACCGAGACGGGCTGTCGCACAGAAAGTACATCCCATCGCGCAACCCACCTGCGTCGAGACGCAAAGCGTGAGTCGATCGCCGTCGGGGATCAGCACCGATTCGATGCGCTCGCCATCGTCGAGCTCGACAAGGAGTTTGCGGGTGCCGTCGCTTGAACGCGAGACCTGCGCAATTCGCTGTTGTGGCGGCGCCAACACGCCTGCCAGCGCCTCGCGGAGCGGGGCTGGCAAATCGCTCATCAAGGCCGCATCGAGGACGTCGTGGGCATAGATCCAGGAAAGGATCTGCTTCTCGCGAAAGGGGCGCTCGCCGAGCCCGGCCAGAAAATCCAGGAGCATCCCGGGCTGCAACGCCAGCGGTGCCCAGCCCTCCGCGAACGCAGGCACCGGTAAAGCCTCGGCCCCATCGGGCGAGGCCGCTGTGTCGGAGATTGTTTCCATATCGTCTACCGGCCCAGGGCTGCTGCCCGGGCGCGATCCCAGTTTCGCGCTCAGAGCCCGGCGGCGAGAGGCCAGCTGCCAAAGGCACGGGCTAGAGTAGCTCGGAGCCCTGAAAAAAGAAGCCGATCTCGAAGCGGGCCGTCTCCACGGCATCCGAGCCATGCGCCGCGTTCTTCTCGATATCGGTGCCGAAGAGGGCGCGCACCGTACCCGCCGCCGCCTGCGCCGGATTGGTCGCGCCCAGCACCTCGCGATAGCGCGCCACCGCGTTCTCGCCCTCAAGCACCGAGACAAAGACCGGGCCCGAGGTCATGAAGGTGCAAAGGTCATTGAAGAAGGGCCGCTCGCAGTGCACGGCGTAGAAGCCCTCGGCCTCAGCACGGCTGAGCTGGGTAAAGCGCCCGGCCACCAGCTTCAATCCGCCCTCTTCGATCCGCGCCACGACTTTACCAACACCATGCTTGGCGACAGCGTCGGGCTTCACAATGGAAAATGTACGTTCGATCATCATTCGTTTCCTCGAGAGCCACCGGCTCCCGGTTGGGTCCAGGCCATGCAAGATTTGCCCGGATAATTTTCAGAGATCCCGCGTCGCCTGCGACCGGGTTGGCCAGGCTCAAGCGCCAAGCGCCTCGCGCAGCGTGATACCGAGTTCGGCAGGAGTCGGGGCCATCCGGATGCCTGCGGCAAGCATGGCTTCAATTTTAGCCTCGGCTGTACCTTTACCTCCCGAGATGATTGCACCGGCGTGGCCCATGCGTTTACCTTTGGGCGCGGTTTGTCCAGCAATGAAACCTGCGATGGGCTTCTTCATTTCGCGGCGCACATAATCGGCCGCCTCTTCCTCGGCGCTGCCACCGATCTCGCCGATCATGATGACGGCATCGGTGTCGGGGTCGGCATTGAAACGTTCAAGCACGTCAAGAAAGCTGGTCCCGTTCACGGGATCGCCACCGATGCCGACACAGCTCGACTGCCCGATGCCGAGTTGAGTGAGCTGGTGCACGGCCTCGTAGGTGAGGGTGCCACTGCGCGACACCACCCCGACGCGGCCCGGCAGGTGGATGTAGCCCGGCATGATGCCGATCTTGCACTCGCCCGGCGTGATCACGCCCGGGCAGTTGGGTCCGATCAGGCGGGCGCCGGTGCTCGCGAGAAAGCGCTTGACCCGCACCATATCGAGGATGGGAATCCCCTCGGTGATGCAGATCACAAGCTCGACTCCGGCGTCGGCCGCCTCCATGATGGCGTCGGCCGCAAACGCCGGCGGCACATAGATGACGCTGGCGTTGCAGTCGGTCGCGGCACGCGCCTCGTCCACCGTATCGAAGATGGGGATGCCTTCGAAATCGGAACCGCCCTTGCCCGGGGTCACTCCGGCAACCATCTGGGTGCCGTACTCGCGGCAGGTGCGGGTATGGAACTGTCCGGTCGCGCCGGTGATCCCCTGGGTGACGACGCGCGTCGCCTTGTTGACGAGAATGCTCACGCCCCTGCCCCCTGCGTTGCTGCAACGACCTTGCGCGCGCCATCCAGCATATCGCTGGCCGTTATGATGTCGAGGCCAGATTCAGCGAGAATCTTCCGGCCGAGTTCGACGTTGGTGCCCTCCATCCGGACCACCACCGGCACCTTCAGACCCAGTTCGCGTGCCGCCACGACCACGCCCTCCGCGAGAACATCGCAACGCATGATGCCGCCGAAAATGTTGACAAAAACGCCCTTTACCGCTGCGTCCGAGAGGATGATGCGGAAAGCGGCCGCGACCTTCTTGGCGTCAGCCCCGCCGCCGACATCGAGAAAGTTCGCCGGCTCGCCGCCGGCATATTTCACGATGTCCATGGTCGCCATCGCCAGTCCGGCGCCGTTCACCATGCAGCCGATGCTGCCGTCGAGGGCAACGTAGGAAAGATCGAAGTGCTGCGCCTGCTGTTCGCGTGGATCCTCTTCGTTGGGATCGCGAAGCTCGCGGATATCGGCGTGCCGAAAGAGCGCGTTATCGTCAAAACCCATCTTGGCGTCGAGCGCGAGGATTTGACCGTCCTCGGTCAGGACGAGGGGGTTGATCTCGACGAGCGCTGCATCGGTCGCAATCGTCGCCTCGTAAAGCGCCCCGAGGAAACGCCCGAAACTCGGCAGGCTCGCCGCTGGCAGGCCAAGTTGACGACCCAGCTTGCGGGCCAGGAAGGGCTGGAATCCGGCCTCGGGAAGAATGGCGGCGCGCAGAATCTTCTCCGGGGTATGGGTGGCGACCTCTTCGATATCCACGCCGCCTTCGGACGAGGCGATCACTGTGAGCAGACTGGTCTCGCGGTCGAGCGTCAAACCGAGATAGAGTTCACGAGCGATCCGACAGCCCTCTTCGACGAAGCAGCGCCGCACCACCCGACCCTCGGGCCCGGTCTGATGCGTGACCAACGTGCGTCCCAGCAGCCAGTCGGCATACTCCCGCCCTTCGGCAGCACTCTTGACCAGCTTCACGCCGCCAGCCTTGCCGCGGCCGCCGGCGTGGATCTGCGCCTTGACCACCCAGGGGCCAGTCCCCCCAAGCTTGGCGATCGCCTCGGCGACGCCCCCGGCCGTATCAGCGACCTCACCCCGCAGGGTCGCAACACCGTAGCGGGCGAGGACCTGTTTGGCCTGGAATTCGTGGATGTTCATGTGCCCCCGCTGCGCTGTCCGGGCCTCGGAGTTCCCCCGGACGTCGGTTTCCGATGCCCGGCTGCTCTCGCATAGAGGCGCCGCGTCCGCCAGATTCAGGGCGTGGTGGCCCGTGCCTCCAGCGCAACCGCAAGCGCCCCACGGGCCACGGCAGCGCCCGGCGCCTCGGGGACATACAACGCCTCGGGCCCAAGCATCGGCACACGGCTGAAAGCCTCACGAAAGCCAGGCACGTCGAGCACGTGTCCAACCAGGGCCAGCGCACGCGCCCGATGCACGAGCATCGCCTCGAGTCCAAGCCGCACAATCACCTGCGCGATCAGGTTCACCAGAGCGGCGGCCAGGTCCTCACGCCGCGGCTCGGCACCGTCGGGGCGCGCGAGGCGTGCGAAATGAGCGGCTGTTGCCTCTGGCGGGATCGGGCCGATGCCCCGGCCGAGAATATCGCCAACCGTCAGATCGCAGCGCGTCAGGTCTCCAATTGTCGCGAGCCGCCCGATCTCGGCAACGTCGATCGTCCCAAGCAGCATTCGCGCGAGTCCGAGCAAGGTACCGCCGCCGATCCCGCTGCCGACCAGCCGCTGCGGCGCGCCCGTTTCGGGCACCAGCACGACACCGGTTCCCGTCCCCAGACTGAGAACCACGGCCGGGCGGATGGAGAAGCCATCAAGCGCACCACGGGCACTCGCCTCGGTCTCACCAACGTGAGCCACCGGCACGCCCGCCATCATCTCAGGCAACTCGTGCGAGCGGCCGCCGGTCACGGCCAACAGCTCAATCTCGGCGAGTTCGAGGCCCACGCCCGCAAGCAGCCGCTCGACCGCGGCGCGATCCGGGCGCGCAACATGCGCCTCGACTGCGGAACGATCCGGAAGCGTCAGCGCAATCCCACCTTCGACCCTGTCTTGAGAAGGCCGTGCTCGAACAAAGATATCGGTCAGCGTACCACCAAAATCAATGGCTGCCGCGGATGTTCCTGCGCGCTTCACGAGCGAATTCTCAGGCGTCGCGAGCCCCAAGTCTCGACGACGCAGAGATCACCCTGCCAGAACCTTATCAAGCGCCCCGACCAGCTCGGCGACATGGCTCGCCGAAATCGCGAGATCCTTCTTTTCCTGCTCGTTGAGGGGAACCTCGATCACCGCCTCGACACCACCGGCGCCGATACGAACGGGCACGCCGACGTAGAGGCCCTCGAGTCCGTACTCGCCTTCGAGGTAGGCCGCCGCCGGGAGGATCTCCTTGCTATCCTTGAGGAACGATTCCGCCATCCGGATCGCCGCCGAGGCTGGCGAGTAGAAGGCCGAACCCGTCTTGAGAAGCGCCACGATCTCACCGCCCGCCTGGCGCGTGCGCTGCTCAAGTGCGTCAAGCTTCTCGGCGGAGAGCAGCCGCTCGACGGGAACCCCTCCGACGGTGCAACTCGAGCGCACCGGCACCATATCGTCGCCGTGTCCGCCCAGCACGAGAGCCTCGACGCTGCGCACCGAGACGCCCAGTTCCGCTGCCAGGAAGGTCCGGTACCGCGCCGAATCGAGCACGCCGGCCATGCCAACCACCCGGTTCTTGGGAAAGCCCGTCACCCGTTTCATCAAAGTGACCATGGCATCGAGCGGGTTGGTGATGACGATAACGAAGGCATCGGCTGCATACGTCTTGATGCCCTGGCCAACATCCTTAAAGATCTTCGAATTGATGCCGAGCAGATCATCACGGCTCATGCCGGGTTTGCGTGCCAACCCCGAGGTCACGATACAGATGTCGGCACCGGCGATGTCTGCCATCGAGTTGGTGCCTTTTACGATGACGTCGAAGCCGTCGATCGGCCCCGATTCCGTTATGTCGAGCGCTTTACCCTGCGGCATCCCCTCGACAATATCGTAAAGCACAACGTCACCAAGCCCGCGCAAGGCACAGAGGTGGGCCATGGTTGCACCGATATTGCCGGCACCGATCAAAACAATTTTACTGCGAGCCATGCTGTTCCCCGTTCATCCTTCCCGATTGAGCGTTGGCACTCCGGCTCACATATGCCGGATGATCGCGTCTCCGAACTCCGAGCATTTGACGAGGGTGGCCCCGTCCATCAGTCGGTGGAAATCGTAGGTCACCGTCTTCGCCGCGGTGGCGCCATCGAAGCCGCGCAGGATCGCATCGGCAGCTTCGTCCCAGCCGAGGAAGCGGAACATCATCTCGCCCGAGAGGATGAGCGAACCCGGGTTCACCTTGTCGAGGTTGGCGTATTTGGGAGCCGTACCGTGCGTCGCTTCGAAGATCGCGTGTCCGGTCAAATAGTTGATATTGCCGCCGGGTGCGATGCCAATGCCGCCCACCTGGGCCGCGAGCGCGTCCGAGAGATAATCGCCGTTGAGATTGAGCGTCGCGATCACGTCGAAATCGCCCGGTCGCGTCAAGACCTGCTGCAAGGTGATGTCGGCGATCGCGTCGCGGATCAGCAATTTCTTCTTCCACTGGCCGTCGCCATGACTCGGCCAGAGTTCCAGCGCGGTTTCGATCTCGGCGACCAAGACGGCCCGCTGAGCGGCTGTCATCTGCTCGAAGCCCGGCTCGATGAGGCGCGCGTTGGCTTCGGCAGACAGCCCGGGTGTCGCCTCGCGGTTGCCCAGAATCCAGGTTTCGCGCTCGGTGACGGTACGGCTGCGGAACTCGTTGCGCGCCACCGCATAACTCCAGTCGCGGAAGGCGCCCTCGGTGAATTTCTGAATGTTACCCTTGTGGACGATCGTCACGCTGCGCCGGCTGGCATCGAGCGCGTATTCGATCGCCGCCCGCATCAGCCGGCTGGTGCCTTCTTCGGATACCGGCTTGATGCCGAGCCCACTGGTTTCGGGAAAGCGGATCTTGGTCACCCCGAGTTCCTTTTCCAGGAACTCGCGCAACTTGCGAACCTCGGGCGTACCGGCGGCGAACTCGATCCCGGCGTAGATATCCTCGGTATTCTCGCGGAAGATCACCATATCGACCAGTTCGGGGCGCTTGACGGGGCTTGGAACACCGTCGAAATAACGCACCGGACGCAAACAGACGTAGAGGTCGAGCAATTGCCGCAGCGCCACGTTGAGCGAACGAATGCCACCGCCAATCGGCGTCGTGAGTGGTCCCTTGATGCCGACCAGGAACTGCCGGAAGGCCTCGACGGTTTCGTCCGGCAGCCAGTTTTCGAAACGGTTGAATGCCTTCTCGCCAGCAAAGACCTCGCACCAGGCGATGCTGCGGCGTCCGCCGTAGGCCTTTTCGACGGCAGCATCGAAGACCCGCTGTGCGGCCCGCCAGATATCGGGGCCGGTGCCATCGCCCTCGATGAAGGGGAGGATCGGATGGTCGGGCACCACGAGCTTGCCGTCCGTCCCCATGCGAATTTGCTGGCCATGGGCCGGTACCTGAAGGGTCTGGAATTGCGACATCGCGGGCGCTCTAACGAGCCGCCGAACCATTGCAACGCAGCCGCCCTTTGACCATCGCCGCCCGCCCACCTAGACTGAAGGCATGGCTGCAAACCCGATGCGTGTACGGGGCCTCCTTGGCGCAATCGCCTCGACCCTTCTGGTCGCCTGCGGCGGGGACGATATCTGTCTCAATTGCGATCCCGACAGCACCCCAACGCCGGGCCCCACCACCAGCATCAAGCTGGAGGGCGATATTCTCCGTCTCTCGACCCTCGACCCTCTCGGCAGCGTCGTGGTTGTGACCTGCGTCGATCCGCAAGCCGGTGTGCCCTTGGCCGACTGCACCGACGCCTTCACCACGCTGGCCGATAATGAAGGCCATTTTTCGCGCACCCGCATCAGCGTCGGCGCGCTCGGACTCTTTTTCTGGATCGACCGCAACGAGGACGGTCGTGTCGACCCAACCGACCCCTACGCCGTGCTCCAGGATCCCGAGGGCAAGCTCAGCGACGTCACGGGTGGCGAGACGGTCGCCATCGAGGCGGCACAGGTCGATTTCACCACCCAGACCGCGATCGCGACCATCGTCCTCTCCCGCACGCCCACGCCCACGCCTTCGCCGAGCACCACACCCGGCGCTTAGACCCCTGGCGAAAGGCTCCCGTCAAGCGGCCCGGCGGCCTCATCGCCGGCTTCAGCCGCCGCGAGCCAGCAGACGACGGCGGGCCTGGGCCTGGATCACGGTCGCAATATTGCGACTACGCGCAATCAAGCGAAGGTCGCGTTCCACGATGCCGCCGATCAGGCCGAGTCCGATCTGCAAGGGCGTCTTCGGATTGAGCACCAGGGCCAGTCGGATCGGATAGTTGCGCACCCATTCCGGATGGTCGGCTATGATGCGCAGCAATTCCATATGCGCACTGCGATTTTTCGCCAAGGCCAGGACCTCTTCGATCGTCAGTCGTGGATTGCGCAGGACGCACGCCTGGACCAGTTTGACTGGATCGTTTGCCAGCACCCGGCGGGCCTCTTTGTTGCCAGAAAATGCAAGCTTGACACGAGTCGCCACCGGCAGCCGACGCACCCGGATGGAGAAGGCCTCGGTTCGAGCTTGTATAGGGGTAATCTCATGCTCGTCGAAGAGCCCGACGGCCTGCACGCCCGTCCCAATCGCCCTATCCCGGACGAGGTCGTCCTCGAGACGGATCTGGTCCCGGCCCTCGAGCACCTCCCGGACTGCGGGGTCCTCGGCCTCGGGCCCGAGAAACCCGGAGGGCCTATCGGGCGCGGGCAACGCGATCCAATTCAGCCACCATGGGCCGCCAGCAGCCACCTGCTTCGCGCCTTCGAGCCGGAAGAGCTGACCAAGCTTCTCGCGCCCGCCCCGGGTGTGTCAATCCACAGGACTTCGCTCTCGTTCAGGGTCCAGCGGTCGAAGGCGGTTAAGATCGAACCGCCGCGCCGCCGTTCTTCTGGCTCGGTATCGAAATGCGAAGTCCCGTCCACAAGGCGGCCCGGGGCACCGGCGACACCCGCCGTCGCCAGCAAGGCCCCGGCGAGCGTCGTCTTGCCCACCCCGCCGTATCCGATCAGAGCGAGATGACGAATCCGGGTTGGATCAGGAGCGGCCATGCCCTCCTCCCTCCTGATTGCGCAAATAAATAAGCCGGAGTCCCTCCAGTGTCAG
This sequence comes from Deltaproteobacteria bacterium, assembly GCA_009885395.1. Lineage (GTDB taxonomy): Bacteria > Desulfobacterota > Binatia > UBA12015 > UBA12015 > SXLG01. The sequence goes on from VFKT01000206.1 coordinate 12,193, forward strand.
GAACTCGTCCACCTCTTCAATGACTCTTGACGTGCCGCCGATCATCGACGCGAAACCACCGGTCGCGATCACGAAGGACCGCTCGCCCTGCTCTTCGGCGATGCGATCGACCACGCCATCGACCATCGCCACGTAGCCGAAAAAAACGCCAGCCTGGATCGCATGGACCGTGTTGCGCCCGACGACTTTGGGCGGCGGGATGAGCTCAATCGGATGCAGCTTGGCCGTGCGCGCGAACAAAGCTTCGAGTGAGATTCCGACGCCCGGCGCGATCACGCCACCGAGATACTCGCCGCGCCCGCTGACCACGTCAAAGGTCGTCGCGGTGCCAAAATCGACCACGACCGTGGCGGCGTGGCGGCGTTCGTAGGCGGCAACGGCGTTGACGATCCGGTCGGCCCCCACTTCACGCGGGTTGTCATAGAGAATCGGCATCCCCGAGCGCGTACCCGGCCCAACCACGATCGGACTCCGTCCGTAGGTCTCGCGACACATGGCCTCGACGGTCTGCTGCATCGGCGGCACCACATTGCAGACGATGATGCCGTCGATATCTGCCGGATCGAGGCCCGCCATACGGGTCAGGTTCCAGAGCGTCGCGCTGTACTCATCGCTGGTGCGACCGCGATCGGTTTGGAGGCGCCAATGGCGCCGCAGTGTCGGACCCTCGAAAAGCCCGAGCACGGTATGGGTGTTGCCGACGTCGATGGCGAGCAGCATTGAAAGCTTCAACCACTAGGCGGCTGACCGGGCCGGCGCAACCGGAACGAGCCGCTGCAAACCGCACGTCTCCCCGGGGCCAGGCCGCAGCGAGTCTCTTGTCGTTCCGGGGCTGGTTCACTTCTGGCCGCTGTCGTCGCGCACCCGCGCGAGGGCCGCAGCAGGGCCTTTGTTCTTCCGGACTGGCTCGACGCCGCTCTTGTGCCGTCTCAGTCCCGCTTCAATCCCGACGCGGGGGCCAAGGTGGCCTCGCCCGAAAGTACGCGTTGCAGGCCGTGCCTGCCCTCGACGAGCAGGGCGCCGTCATCGGCCACACCTCGCACCACGCCCTCGATCGCCGCACCTGCGGAAATCGAGACCACCCGTCCCGTCAGCACATGACGCCCTTCCCACTCGGCGCGCATGGCGGCAAACCCGGCCGCCTCAAGCGTTCGCCAACGTCTGCTCAAGGCACCGAGGAGAGCCGCGGCAAATTCGCTGCGATCGATCTCCTTCCCGGTCTCGATCGCGACGCTGGTCGCGATCTGCCGCAGCTCGAGCGGAAACTCATCGGTTGTCGCATTCAGATTGACGCCGATCCCGACCACGAAAGCCGGACCGCTGCCGGTGTCGGTGAGGAGTTCGGTCAGGATTCCGGAGATCTTCCGGCCGGAGACGAGGAGATCGTTCGGCCATTTGATGCCAGCCCGCAGGCCGACGCCGTCAAGGGCATCGGCAACGGCCAGTGACACCCCCAACGTCAGTCCTGAAAGCTGCTCTAGCGGCGCCTGCGGGCGCAGGAGCAGCGAGACATAGAGATTGCGTCGCGACGGCGAGGCCCAGCTTCGACCGAGTCGTCCCCGTCCTGCGCTCTGCGCCTCGGCGAAGACGGCCAGGGGAAAAGCCTCGCCAGCGCGCGCCCGCTCCACCGCCAACGCCTGGGTGGAAGGACAACTCTCAAGCACCTCGAGCCTGCCCCCGGGAAAGCTCTCCGTCAACGCCGCGCCGAGTCGGAAGGCGTCAAGCCCTTGATATTCGGGGGTCGTAAGCTTTGTCATCAACGCCGGTCTTAGCGCCGGTGGGTCAGCGGAACGAGTTCAGAGCGTATCTCCATCGAGGGAGGGTCAAGACCTTCGTCAAAGCGCCCGGCACCGTGGCAGGGGCGCTGCCTGCGGCGAGGTTGGCCACGCGGGGCGGTGGTGGTGGCGCCGGGCGCACGCCGTGGCAAGCCCGGGGTCCTTTCAGTCGAGCGGTGCACGCAGTTCCGGGCGGAGGTAGCCCGCCCACGATGAGTCGTAGGGGTGAACCAGTCTCGCCCTCTGCCCCGGCGCACCTTCGAGGGGGTGCCCTGCGTTCGCCCACCCGAAGATCGAACCGTCGAGGTTCGAGACCTGCGTGAACCCCTCGTGCGCGAGGGCCTGTGCCAGCTTGGCCGAGCGATAGCCGACCGAACAATTTTGAAAGTCGCTCGGGCGTCGCCGGCTGAAGACCCGCCGCGAGGAGTGCCGAGAACGCGAGAAACCGAATGCCCATCCTGCTCGCTCCTGCTTCCGCCTCTGCCCGGACGAGGTCGCCGGACCCAGCCCCCGGCAGCTGATCAATCCGCTCCGGGCGCCTGGCCTTCGGCTGGACCAAACCCGCCCGCAGCCTGACGCCAACGCCGTACCGTACTGAGCCGGGTCGACCCCAGAACCAACGTCAATCGGACATCGTGGTCCGTAGCCGCCACGCTCCCGAGGTCGATGCCAGAGGCCCGCAGCGAAAGCACGACCTCGCTACCGGCCTCTGCGTTGACCTGGAGTTCGTCGATGGTGCCATTGCTCGAGCTCGTCGCCTGCGCCCGCCAATGACCCCTTGCCCCGCCTCGACCAGCCCGCCTGTCGGAACTCGAACCTCGAGGAAGGTGGCCCCATCGGCCAGTTCGAGGGTGATCGGATCCCGGCCGGGCTCGAACCCGGCCGGAAGTTCCCCGAGGACAATCCCGAAATCCAACGACGCCCGCGAACGCCGGGCGTGAAAGTCGAAGCCGCCGCGCAAAGCCGCAATCCCTTCGGGCTGGTACCAGATCGGCGAACTCCAGGCGCGCTCGCTGACCAGCGGTGTCAGAAACGGATCCTGGCCATCGGCGAGACAACAACTCGCAAAAGCCGCCCCCGCGCGCGTGGCCTGCGTCGCGCAATCGGCAGCGAAGGGGTTGACCCCCTCGGCCTGGCAGACGCGCGTGCTCCAGCGACAGCTCGGCCGCTCAAGAACCCGAACATAATAGAAAGCGCGCTCGGCTGGATCGAACTCTGGATCTTCGAAGACCGCGCAAATCTGGGGGGTACCACCGGGCAAAGGCGTGCAGGTCGCGGCATCGACCGTCTCCCCGACCGGGACTTCCCCGCCGACCCGCACCACCCGCTCCTTTTCCTCGCCGTTGGCGTCGATCCAGCCCTTGACCAACTGCACGCTGGCCAGATCGGCGCCCGGATTCTCGGTCGTGCCGGCATCCTTGGCCGCCAGCACCGCAAAACGGGGGCTCGCCTTGCCGCGGACCGCACCAATTTCGCCGCCCATCGGGGTCCCGGTTTCGTAGGCCAGGCGCAAAAATTCAGCCGAATCACAGGCGACACCCAGAAGATTGCCGGCAAAGAAACGAACTCCGATGCGCGGCCCGCTGGTTGCAAAGACCTCCCGCCGTGCCAACGCCGCAAAGATCGCGTCGCGGGAATTTTCCTCGGCCCAGACCCCAACCAAGCCACCCGGGTTGGTGCGCAACTCGCGGGAAATCCTTCGCGCCGGACTCGAATCCGAATTGCCCTGCGCCCCCGGCCAGCCAGCCTCGGCCACCGCGCCGGCTGTGCCGTTATGGGTATCGGTCGAGCCGACGAAGCCGAAGCGGAAGGGATTCGCACCGAGCGTCGCCTCGAAACCGAGTCCGGCCTTGAGGGCGTTGCGGACGAGATTGCGCGGCGGGTACTCCCCCACCGGCGGCATGGCTGGCGCATCCGGGCCTTCGTGCGGCTGGGCCATCTGCTCAAACGCACAAAGTTCATCTTCGGTGCCAACGCCTTGGCCCGCGATCCGGTCGAAACGACACTCGGAGTTGCCCTTCACCTGGTGGATCTCGACCAGGGGTTCTCGCTCGGAGCGCCTGCGGGCGTCGGCGGCATCCAATGGATCTTCAAATTGACGACCTCCGCTGAGATTCGGATTATGGGGGATCGCCAGCGCATCGCAGCCTGTCGCGGCATCGAGGCAATCGCGCTCAAGCGCACTCCAAAGACCGCGCGCCGGATCCTCGGGCGCGGTATCGAGTTGACCGGCCGGGACTCGTGGTACGATCCCGTTGCGGAAAATCACATTGCGATGCATATGGCGGCCGATCGGACTGGCGGTATGCTCGTAGCCGACAAAAGTCGTAAAGGCACAAACCGGGCTGCGATCGTAGAACTGCTCGGCCGCAGCCCGCATTTCGCCCCAGACCGAAGCGGCCTGGGCATCGCAGTCGACGCCCGGCGCAGCACAGAACGCATGCGAACGGGGGGGCTTTGGAACGCCGAGCGGAAACAGCCAGCTCACAGTGGTCAGGAAACGGTCGTCGGGATGTTCCGGCTTGCGAAGATCCTGGCATAAAGGCTCATCGTAGACCGCCGACCCGGGCGTCGAACAAAGATCCACCTCGCCGAAAAATTCGACGTGGTCGGTGACGGCAGCAAAATCGAGCGGCCGATCGATGCGTGCCGTGCGGGTCTGGAGTTCGTCGTCGTCGGCCAACAGGATCGGTTCGCCGCGGGCGAAATCATAGGCGTCACGCGGTCCAACCCGGGTACCGAAGAGCGAAGCGTCGGCCGAATAACGGGTGTGGATGTGCAGATCGCCGAAAAAGGACTGCCGCAGCGGATCGTGGCTTGCGCACGCCGCGCGCTCCTCCGTCCGGCGCCATGGCGAGGTCGTGGGACCGGTCTCGTCCGGAGGAGCATTATCGGGCGCCGGGCCCACCTCGCCGCAGCCCGCGAGGCTCATCAGCAGGAGGCAGGGAGCGACCTGCAACGCGGCTCGCAGCCAACCGAAACTGCAGCCTCCCCGAGGTAAAGATCGCCCTCGGCCCGCGTGAATTTTTACTTGCTGCGGCGAGAGAGCGGCGGCGAGCCCGCGTGCCGACGACGCGGCAAGGGTGCTGCTGGGCCGCAAGGGCTTCAGCCGCCTATATCCGATTGCACGGCCGCCTCTATAATCAGGATCGCATCCGCCTCGCGGAGGAAGCCCGCCGCCAAAGCCGCCTCGGTCGAAGCCGTGACGGCGTCAACATAGACCGCGTGGCTTGGGTAAAGCGCTCTCAGATGGGCCGCGTCGAAGGGGATCGTCGTACCGAAAATCCCACAGAAGCTGGCCCCGGTCTGACCCAGGCCAGAAAGCCTCGCTACCGGCACGTCCACCCAGGAGGTGCGGATCCCACCACGCGCGTTGCCATGCTCGTCAAGAACGTAGGCTGCCGGCTCACCCGCGACCTCGAGCCAGGGCGCCCGCGGCGGGGCCTCCCCGCCGCGGACCCAGACGTCGAGCGCCGCGATCGCGGCATCCAGGACGAAATGCTGCGGCCCAGAATTGATCGGCGAGCCGCATTCGATGATGCCGGGGATCGGCCGGCTGTTCACAATCACGTTCGCCACATCGGGAGAATCGCCTTTATCGTCGGCGCCGACGATCAGCGAATAGGTATCGGCATGCGCAGTGCCGGCCACCTCCCAGAGTCGGAAGTTTGCCGAATCTTCCTGCCGCGCCGCCAGCGAGCCCAGCGAGATGAGGTCGGTCTCGGTCTGGAACGTCAACACCGGTTCAGCCAGGTCACCACGAATCTGCGCGCCGGCCGGCACGCTCAGCACGGACTGGGGTGCCTGCGAGAGCGAGGCCCCGGTGCCGCCGCGGCTGTGGATCAGAAAACCGTCGAAGAGCTGGACGAGCGAATGCACGCCGTTGACGTAGGTGACCAGGCGAAAAGCCGATTGCGATTCTCCCGTCGCAATAATGCGCTTGATTTTGAGACCTTCTAGCGGGTCAATGCCCAAGGGACGCCGCACGGCCTGGGCCGCCTGTGAGAACACATCGTAGGAGAAGCTGTCGCCGGGATGACTCAGCGAGGAGTAGCGCGCCGGATTATAGCCCTTCAGAAAGAGGCCACCGAGTCCCGGGATACCACCACCTCCGCCCTCGACGCCGACGTATTGTGCCGAAACGCCAACCCAGGCGTAGCCCTCCCGGATCAACTCGGTATGCATCAACGTCCAGTCGGGAGCGGCATCGAGGCCGCCGCTGACATTGAACCACTCCACCACGACCGTGCCGTTGAAGCGTTCCTGGTCGATCGGCATATGCACGACGATGCGGGATTTGTAGGGCGCCGAGCCCTCGGCGCGCGTCACCCAATCACCGTCCACCGAAAGAGGCTCGTCACTGCTGAAGCCGCGTGCCGTGCCGCTGATGAAATACTCCCTGCGCTGGTAGCCCACCTCGGCGAGATCGAAGCGGGTCGATTGGAGCCAGGGTTGGCCGGGGCCCATGATCGGACCCTCGACTAATGGATTCGGCACCTCCAGCGGGGCGGTGTCTGAGCCCACCGAGCCGCAGGCCGCCGAAAGGAGCGAGCACAAGGACGCCGCAAGCAGCGGCCTCCGCATGAAATCAATGTGATTCGAAATCATGAAGATGAGTCTAGATGGCTCCGGGGCCAGAGAACAAGCGGCGCACGGATGAAGGCTTACGGCAGTCAACGGCGCAGTGCGTTAGCGGAGATCCACGCAAGCGGCGCAAGCACCATGCGCTGCTGCGTGCGGGC
>VFKT01000093.1 GCA_009885395.1 Deltaproteobacteria bacterium
ATGGACATCAAGGCCACCGGCGAGCGCGTGTACGATAATCCCTTCTGGGACGACCCGTTGGTGGTCAACTACGATCCGCCGCGGCTTTTCAGTTCGGTCGACCCCGATGAGCGAACCCTTGTGTATTGTGCGCTTTATAACAATGGTGTCGCGCCGGACGGCTCGCCCGATGTTGCGATGGTGACTCGCCTCTCGCGCAAGCCGGCGCGTTCGAATTGTGTGCCGGTGGCTTGCGCCGAGGGCCGCGTCGGCGAAGTCTGCCGAGGTGTGACCGACCATGCGAGTTGCGATAGCGAGCCGGGAGCGGGCGATGGTCTTTGCGACGCGTGTCCGATCACGGCAGGGCTGACCAGCGACGACGAGATGTTCATCGTGCTGGGATCGGTGCTCGAGGTGGCCGAGTAGCGGGGAAGAGTCGAGTACGGTCGAGGTTGACCTGCGGGAGCCGGAGGAGATACCAATCTTCAGATGCGTAGCTGGGCCGTTTGCTCTGACGCCGACGACGCAGGACGCCAAGCCTGCGTCGTCGGTAACGTCAGCGTCTTCTGTTTCGAACGTGTCGGCTCGCGTTTCACCCAAGATCTCCTGTTCGCAGTGCTCTGGACGCTGGCGGTAGATGCACAGGATCGCCTCTGGATCGCCGACGGCATGACCAACCGCGTGCTGCGGCACGATACACCACTGGTCGAGGCAGGCCCTGATCTCGCACTGGGTCAGGAGACCATGCCGGATCTCGCGAACAGGTCTTTCCGCTTGCACAGCCCGGCGTGGCGCTCTCGAATGGCAGCTATATTTTGCAAGCGTCGATGGTCGTTGAAGCATTGCCACGAGAGGCGGGGACGGAATGGATAGCGAAACCTGGACGACGTTTCATTTTTGCATGACAAGTGCTGTTGCTATTTTTACCGTCCTTAATCCATTTCACGCCATCCCACTTTATCTGGGAATGGCGCCTGACCAGACTCGAGAACAGAAGAACCATGTCGCCCGTCTCGCCGGCCTGACGACCTTCATCGCGATGGTGCTTGCCCTCTTCTTTGGCGACGACGTGCTGGCTTTCTTCGGCATCACGATTGCGGCCTTCAAGGCAGGCAGCGGTATTGTGCTTGGCATGCTGGCGTTGTCGATGGTCGGCGGGCAGGTGAGCCCGATCAAGGTCGTTCCCGAGGAGACCGCCGAGGTGGCCCATTGGAGTTCGATCGCGGTGGTGCCGCTCGGAACGCCGATCCTCGCCGGCGGCGGCGTGCTCAGCACCGTGATTCTGCTCGCACACGAGGCCCAGAGCTTCGGCGAGACGCTGGCACTGCTCGCCGCGATTGTGCTCAACGCGGCTGGGGCGTGGGGTCTTCTGCGGCTCTCCCGGCGTATCCAGCGACTCTTCGGCACGACCGGCATCAATATCGTGACGCGTCTGATGGGATTGATCCTGATGGCACTTGCAGTCGAATTCGTGGTGGGCGGTGTCCGTGAGCTTTTCGAGAGCCCCTGGGGCAGCGGCCTGCAGCGCCGGTGAGATCTAAGCCAGCAGGGCTTCGACGACATTGCCACCGACATCAGTCAGGCGGTAGTTACGACCCTGGAAAAAATAGGTGAGATGTTCGTGGTCCACACCGAGGCAATGGAGCAGCGTCGCGTTCAGATCGTGAATATGGACCGGGTTCGACACGACTGAGGCGCCGAATTCGTCGGTCGTGCCGTAGGCAAACCCCTCTTTGAAGCCACCACCGGCGACCCAGATGCTGAAGGCATGTGGCTGGTGGTCCCGGCCGGCTACAACATATTGAAGCCCTGTCCCGCCCATCGTCTGCGCCATGGGGGTCCGTCCGAACTCTGTGGCGCAGACGATGAGCGTTTCCGAGAGCAGTCCCCGAGCCGCGAGATCCAGCACCAGAGCTGCCGCAGCGCGATCAATCTCCCTGCATTTTTTTGGCAGCTCGGCTGCGATCTGTTCGTGGTGGTCCCAGCCCGAGTTCACCAATTCGACGAAACGCATGCCACGTTCGATCAAGCGCCGAGCCTGCAGGCAATCATTTCCGAAGTTTGAGGTCTCGAGGTCGGCGCCGTAGAGGGCGAGGGTTTCGGGAGACTCAAGCGAGAGATCGGTCGCCTCCGGAATTGACTCCTGCATCCGGTAGGCCAAGTCATATTGCCGGGAGCGGGTTTCGATCTCGGGGTCGCCGGCAGTTTCGAACTGAAGCCTGTTGAGGGCCAACACCGCATTGACGACGCCTCGACGACTGGCCCGTGAAACTCCCGGTGGGTCGGAGAGGAAGAGCACCGGAGATCCCGAACTGCGCAATTCTGTCCCCTGGTAGGTGCCGGGCAGGAAGCCGTTGCCCCAGAGCGCGTTGCCGGCGCCCGGGTAGTTGCCGCGCACGATGACGGCAGCATGGGGTAGATCAGGGTTCTCACTTTCGAGCGCAAAATCAATCCAAGACGCGAGGCTTGGTCGGCCGCTACGCCCGCTGCCGGTCTGGAGGAGGAGTTGCGCCGGCGCGTGGTTGAATTCGTCGGTCGTCATGGATCGAATCAGGGTGATCCTGTCAACGATTTTCCGCAATTCCGGCAGAAGCGATGAAATTTCAATTCCAGACTGGCCAGAGGGCTGGAAGAACCAGGGGCTTCCCATCAGCGTCGGTTGCTGTTTGATGAACGCAAAACGTTTACCCTTGAAGAGTTCGTCGGGGCAGGGTTCGCCGTGGTGCCTGGCGAGAAAGGGTTTCGGGTCGAAGAGGTCGATGTGAGAGGCGCCCCCGACCAGATTGATGTAAATAATCCGCTTGGCGCGCTGGCGGATCCGGAAGATCGGGGGCGCTTGTGGCGCGGCCAGCCCCAGACCGGAAGCTGAGAGGGCCGGTCGCAAGGCGAGGGCACCGCCGGTCAAGGCTGCAGCGCGAAGGAATCTGCGCCGGCGCAGGAGCCGCACGCTATTCGGAGAGGTCTCGGTATCGGATTTCATGGGCGGCATGGTGGCTTCAAATCCGGGTAAAGGTTTCATCCAGGTTGAGGATCGCGTTGGCGACGAAGAACCAGGCGGCGAGTTCTGCTGGATCGAGATCGTCGGGCGCCCGCCAGCCTTTGATCCCGCGCAGCAACGTCAGGGCCTGATCGGGTTCCGCCTTCACACGCGCGTGTTCGGTTTCAAGGAGAAATTGCAGCGGCCCGATCTCGGCTGGCCGGGCTTCGCGCGCCAGTGCGAGCCGCAGCGCGTGGCGAAGTCGTTGCGCTGTCGGCTGTCCCGGGGTCTCACGCAGGATGCGCTCGGCAAGAGCAAAGGCCATCTCGACATAGGCCTTGTCGTTCAGGAGCGTCAGGGCCTGAAGAGGCGTATTGGTCTCGGGCCGGCGCAGTGCACAAACATTATGATCTGGCGCATCGAAGTTGGTGAAGCTTGGGTAGGGCGCGCTGCGGCGGCGCACGACGTAGAGGCCACGCCGAAAACGATTTGAATCGGTGTCGGGCTGGTAGCGCACTGAAAATGCGCCATCGAGACGCCAGAGATCAGCCGGTTGGAACGGGTAGGCAGGCGGGCCGCCAACCGTTTCCGAGAGCAGTCCGCTCAGCGCCAGAGCGTTGTCCCGGACCAGTTCGGCTGGAAGCCGACGGCGCGCGGCCCGGGCGAGCAGCCGGTTGTCGGGATCGCTGGCGAGGGCCTCTTGAGAGAGAGCACTGGATTGTCGGTAGGTTTCCGAGAGAACCATCAGGCGCAGCATCTGTCGGCGTGACCAACCGTTTTCACGGAATTCGAGACTCAGCCAATCGAGAAGTTCCGGGTGACTCGGCCGTTCGCCGCGGACGCCGAAATCTTCCGGTGTCCGCACCAGGCCAGCGCCGAAGAGCTCCGTCCACCAGCCGTTCACGGTGACTCTTGCCATCAGCGGATTGCGCGCGTCGACCAGCCAGCGTGCGAGGCCGAGGCGGTTGCGGGGCAACTCCGGTGGAAAGTCGTGCAAAAATAAAGGCGTGCCGGGATCGACCCGCTCGCCCGGGCTGAGGAAATTGCCTCGTTCGAGGAGATGCGTTTCGCGAGCTTCATGAAGTTCGCGCAGCACCAGGCTGCTGGCTGGTGCGTCCGAGCCCAGTTCGTTGAGGAGTCGGGGTATCCGGCGGCGGACCTCGACTCCGCCCTTCGCGTGAAACTCGCGCAGCGATTTTTCAAGCGGACCAGCCGTCCCACCCTCGCGGAGGAAGGCCAGAAGCTCGGGCGGCAGGGCCAGCGCGTCGGTATCGTCGGCCGTCACCGAAAGACGAAAATGCCGTACCGAACCGCCTTTTAGATTGTCGTGCTGAAACTCGACGATCAGACGGCGCGGCGAGGCGGGTGCCTGATCGGTGAAGAACACAGCGCGTTTTGCCGATTCGGATGGGCTTCGAGCCAGCACCGCCCAGTCGGTGCCGGATGAGCCATCGATTGCATGATGGGCCAGGGGATCAATCAACTCGCCGGTCTCCGGAGCTCCGCTCCAGAGGGAGACGCGGGTGGGCTCTGCCCGGCGATCCTCGGATGGGAACGAGAGTCGGAACTCGCTCAGCAGGACAGGCGCTGCTGCGGCCGCGGCCGATTGGCCTGAATCATCGAGAATCTCGAGTTGGAGCGCCGTCACACGCGCCAGATCCGTCGTGAATTCAAAAGTATGGGCGACCTCGCCCGGGGGAGGATCCGAGAGCAACACGGATCCGTCCGCGAGCACCTGTTGCTCAACCTCACCTGTCGAGCCGAATTCGGCCAGGTCCGGTACGCGCCAGCGGATTGGCCGCTCTGCCAGACGTGCCATGCGCTCACGCCAGGTCCAGTACGAATCTTTGGCCAGCACGCTCTTGATCCGGTCGGCTTCGGTAGTCAGTTGAGCCACGCGTGACGCCTGACGAATTTTGAAGTTTTCGTCGTTGGCAAGGAAAAGTGCAGGCCCCGCCGATTGCAGGGCGACACCACCTTCGACAATCGGCTTCGTTTCGAGTGCCGTATTGTTGAAGAACGCCAGGAAGGCGTAGTACTCGCGCTGGCTTAGGGGCTCGAATTTATGGTCGTGGCATTGGGCGCACTCGAAAGTGGTGCCAAGCCAGACGGCTGCGGTGGTATTGGCGCGGTCGACGCACTGGTCGAA
>VFKT01000172.1 GCA_009885395.1 Deltaproteobacteria bacterium
CCAATCGTCACATAACCGATCATTTTTGAGTCCTCCCGCCGACCCCATAGCCGAGCCGCGCCGCGGCCGGAACCCGCGGACAACGAGCCGGCCCGGCCTCTGGGGACGAGAGGCCCGGACCCGCCGCCTCTTGCGACAGGAGGCTCGACGGCCCCGCCTCCCGCGACAAGAGGCTCGCTCCGCATCGCGTCGCGTGACCAGCGCCGGTCTGAGCACTCAGCCGAGCAGCAGCTCGGCACGGGCATGCTCGAAGATCTCGCGCGTCGAGTGCCCGGCCCGGACAATCGAATTCAGCCGATCACGGTCCGTGCAGCGGAAGCCCGATCCGACCATGGCAGCGGCGAACTCCGGGCAGGGGGGTTGGTGTTGACCTGCGGTCCGCTGCAGCATGTGGAGCGTCTGTCGAAGCGGGGGAATTCGCGTGCCGGCAAGACTGGCCTTGTGGAAGGCCTCAATCAGCTCAGGCAACCAGCCCCCTCGTGACGAAATATAGGTCGGCAGGTCGTAACGGACTTCGAAAACGGGGGCGCAGCTCCAAATAAAGAAAAGGGTCTGTATCAACCATTCCTTTTCCGGCCAGGATGTGACTCTCGATGTTGTTTCGCGAAGCGCGATGATCGCATAAAACGGGTGCCAGCAGTTCTTGGGCCAGGGCGGCTCGCCGAGCACAGGCATTCTCAGGTAAGCGGGGGGCGGCTCGGAGGAGCCCCACGCGGCCCGAGGCAGCACGCCTTGACGCGGTAAAACAACGAGGTAAGCGGGAGGCGGCTCGGAGGAGCCACCCGCAGTCTCACCCCAGCGCAGCAGCAAAAGCTCGGGCGACTCGAGAACGTCCATGATGTTTTTTATCAGGGCCCGTTGCATCCCACTCGAAGGGGGGACGCGTTGGCCCCGGCCATTGACGATGAGGAGCGACCAGAGCAGGGTGTCGGTGCGCAACGGTTGGGGCAGTTGGCCGAGCCATGTGTGCAGACGCGCCGTAGCGGACTGCAGGGGAAGTCGAGCTGGCAGCGCGGGCACAGCCCCAGAGCTGTAGATCTCGGATCTCCATTCTTCGATCATATCCTTCATTTTTATTGACTCCGCCACGGACGCTTAGAGAAGTTCCGATATGAGGCGCGCCTCTTCATAGATCTCGCGATGCGAGCCACTGCTCCTTGCCAGAGCAGCGACGACACGAGGGTTACTGAAACCCGTCCCGACCGCCGCAGCCGCAAGCTTTGAGTCTGGCCGGCGGTCCCCGATCCCATTCAGGATCTGGAGTGCGGTCGCCAGTGGCGGCACCGGGGCGCCCCCGAGCCCGGCCTCGATGAAGGCTTCGGTCAAGGCACGCAGCCAGGCCCCGCTCTGCTTGCCCAGGCAACGACGACGCGGCAGATCCTCGAGTGCGAGCACCGAAGGCGCACAGCCCCAGAGGAAGAAGATCGCTTCTCGCAGAGGAATTCGGCCTCCCTTGAGAATCAGAATCTCCAAAATTGCGGTGACCGGATGCTCAGAGGCTTGCGGGAACACCCCGTAGTTACCGCGCATGATCCAGGCCCCGGGGGTCGGCCGGGGTGGACCACCAACGGCCTCGCCCCAACACAGGAATACCGTGCCTGGCGTCTCCCGCTCCAGTTCGAGCATGAAACCGAGGGAATCGTAGAGGACGCGCTCGCGGGGCTGCTCCCCGAGGACGAAACTCGAATTTTCATGCGTCCGCAGGATCTGCCAGAACAACGAATCCTGGGGAATTCGCCGCGGAAGCGAATCGGCCCAGCATCGGACGCTCTCCGGAGAACCGTACGCGGTTGACCACGAAGGTGGCGGCAGAAGACGGGACCGCCAGCCCCTGGATCTTGACTCCGATTTCAATTCGCACCCTCCTCTGGCTTCCATGCGCCACACCTTCGGGAAATCGCCAACGGAGCGGCTCAGCCCAGCAGTTGGCCCGTTCCCTCGATGGCAACCACCTCGCCAAACGGCGCCGTGGTCGAGCCGACCGTGACCCAGAGCACGGGCATGGCCGGTGCCATCTTGGGAAAAAAAGTATCGAGATCGGTCAGGCAGATGAGCGCCACCGCGTCCACCGCGTTGGCCTCGACCCACTCGAAAATGGGCAGGTGGCTGGTGCCGCCAAAGCCCTTTGGCTTCTGCGCGGGCGGCGGGTCGCCGGGCAGCCATTCCTCGATGGCGGCAATCGCCGAATCATGGAAGAGCACCGTGATTTCGGGCTCCCAGATCTGGGCGATGGCCTGCACCTCTGCGACGAACTGCTGCAGGGCCCACTTCGAAATCGAACCCGAGGTGTCGATCGCAACCACGATCCGCCCCAGGCGCTCGCCGTCGAGCCCCGGCAAGATCACGCCCGACGCCAGCGTGCGGCGGTTCGGCCGAGTCCAGGAATAATCGTCCTTGACCCGCAGCGCGACGAATCGCTGCAGGACCTCACTCCAATCGACTTTCGGTGCGGTCGCCGCCAGGATGGTGCGCTCGAGCCAGAGGGGGACCGTTCCCTTTTGGAATCGAATCGCGCTCTCACGCGCCGCGTTGGCGGCTTGCCGGACGTTGATCTCCCATGCCGTAGCCGAGGCCTGAATCGCTCCGGAATCTTTGGCGGCGTCAAGGACTTGACCGCAGTCGCCATCCGCTGCGGGTCGGGAGAGCAGGCTCTCCATCGTGTCGGGGGACTGCTCGCGAAGCTCGAGAAGCCGCTCGTAGTAGGCCTCGGCCGACAGTCGAGGAGGGAAGGTGGAGAAGGGCTCCACGAGGGGTTGCAGGGCGCCGGAAGGCAGTGCGAAACCACCCTCGCCGACAAGCGGATTGATGGCAAGGTCGCATGCAATATTCCACAGACGCGACTCGCGTCCACCGCGACGCGTATGGTGCTGGAGTGCCAGGTGCAGGATCTCATGCACCACCACCCCGGTCCTCTCTTTCTCGCTGAGTTCGAGCCACCACTCGGGGTCGACAATCAGCTCTTGGCCGTTGGTGGCCGCCGTGCCGACGGGCCCGACCCGCGCCACCAGGCGCAACGCGAGCGTCGCAAAGAAGGCGGCCGTCGCACTGCGCCCACAGACCAGTTGGATCCGGACGCGGGTCAGCTTCTCCAGTGCCAGAGCCGCCCGGGTCTCGGCTGAGGGTCTGTCTGGATCCGAAACCCGGCCTTGGCGCTGTGCCGCCTTCGGCGCCGGGCTCGATCCCCCTTTGATTTCAAGTGTGCGCGGCTGGGTGTTCACGCCGCAGCTCCCAGACTCTCGCCGCTGGAGATCAGGTGTTTGTGCTCGGCGAGAAAGGCTCGCACCTGGGCGTTGCGCACGACCAATTCAGGCCGAAGCCGCACCAGATCGCGCAAGGCCACCACCGCGAACTCGGCTGGAAGCCGGATCGCGAGCTTGCACAGGGCGTTGACCCCGGCAGGCTTGGCCTCCCGAGCGATTTCACCCGGCAACCCCGCCAGCGCATAGCGCAGGCTCGGATCGTTCGGAATTTTGATCGACTCCGGGTGCCGGAGGATTTCAGCAAGGCTCGGCAGCGTCTCGTAGCACCGCAAAAATGCCGAAAGCTCGGCCGCCGGTCCCGCCCCAACGGTACCGGCCAGCGCGGTATGCAGGAGAACCGGTTCAGACCCCAGAAGGGCGATCAGCCGCGCCGCGGTGGCCCACGAACGCGGCGACGGGCTGACTCGCGCGGCTGGATCGAAAGCGCTGAGAAGCTGCGGCCGAAACTGAAGGAAGGAGCGCACCTGGGGCCCAATGCCCGCGTCAAGTGCCCATTCATTCCATTCCTCGGCCGCGATCTCCACCTCGAGATGGACGAAGCGGTCGAGCAAGGCGGTGTTCAGGCGCCCGACACCGGCGCGATCCGCGAGGCAATTGCTGGCGGCAATGATCCGCCAGCCAGGTGGCAGGAGATGCTCGCCAACACGTCGGTCAAGCGTCAGCTGAAGGAGGGCCGCCTGGACCAGCGCCGGGGCCTGGCCGAGTTCGTCGAGAAAGAGCACACCCTCGCCCTCGGACGGCAGAAATTCGGGCCGTGCCCAGCGGACGACACCGTCCTGTACCATTGGAAATCCGCGCACGTCGGTGGGGTCACAGGTGACCCCGCGCAGATCGATCACCGGCAGCCCCAGGCGGCGGGCCTCGGTATGGACTACCGAAGACTTCCCCACTCCGGGAGG
>VFKT01000209.1 GCA_009885395.1 Deltaproteobacteria bacterium
GCAGGAACGGGGGAGCGCGGGCTCCATGCTCCATGCTCCATGCTCCATGCCGGGTGTGAGCGTGCGGCGGTTCATGCGGCGTAGGTGGCGGTTTGTTGCTGGTGGGCGCCGAGATCGAGCGCGTCGTCGTCGAGCCAGTCGGTGGCGCGGCGCTCCTGGGCGAAGGCTTTGTCGTCCTGCCCGTCGTCGGCGAGATAGTCGGCCTTGGCCATGCGCGCGGCGGCATCCGCCACCACGGCCGGAATCTCCTGCACGGTGAAGAGGGTAGGCGCATCGACCGGGCTCGTGCCGGTGATTTCCTCGAGCGGCACATAGCATTGCCCCGTGCTGGCGAGATAGAAAACGTCGTCCGGCGTGTAAGTGGTGCCGGCATCGTAAGCCTCGGTGGTCAGCCGGGGCGGGGCCAGCCGGGTCTGCACCCACACGGTCGCGGGGGCATCGGTCGGCAGCAGGATGCCATCGTCCAGCAGCCGGAAGCCGAGCGGGCGCGGCGCATTCACCGTGCGCGGGTCGCTCCGCCACACGCCGAGCACGTCGCCGAGCCGGGTCTCGCCCGCCTGTTCATAGGCGACGATCCGCTCGAAGATGCTCGTCTCTTCCCATAGATCCTCATCCGTGCCGGGGACGATCCCGGCGGGCGCATAGGTCAGCGCCTCGTAATAGACGGTGCCGTCGCCGTCGTCGTAGGCGATCACGTCGCCGATCGAATACTCGACTGCGGCGTCCCATCGATCGCGCAGCGCCCGCTCCTCAAACGGGCACAGCTCGGGCCACGGGAACCGCTTGTAAGCCTTGGCCAGCCGGGCTTGCAGCCACTCTGCGAAACTCTCCGCGAGCGCGGGCTCCAGCCGGTCGATCCCGCAAAGCCGCTTGGCCTTGTTCAGGAATTGGATGAAAGTGATGGTGCGCACGGCTTATGGGAGCAGGGAGCAGGGAGCAGGGAGCAGGGAGCGGGGAGCGGCGGGTTCTGGCTCCCTGCCCCCTGCCCCCTGCTCCCTGCTCCGAAGCCCATCCACGCGCAGCGCCATGCGGCGGGAGCGGCTGCGGATGCTGCATTGCGGGTTGTGTCTCTCGAACGCCTTGCGGAAATCCGGGTCGCGCCAGCATTCCGCGCCGTGCTCGTGGCGCATGGCCTCGTAAAGCACGGGGTCCACCACCATGGTGAGCTGCCCGAACGGTTCGCTATGCTGGGGACCGGCTTCCTCGAAGGCGGTTTTGATTCGGTCCTGGCGCATCACGGCCAGCGCGTGTTTCACGTGCCAGCCCCGCCGCAGGTCGTCGTGCAGCGACTGCCGTCCGGCACTCGTGAGAGTGTCGAGTTCGACAGGCGGGAGCAAGAGCGAATCCATGCGGCGAGGCCGGTTTGTTTCCCCGTCTCAGGAAAGGGCTAGTCCAGCGTCGCGGCCAGCGCGACCGGATCGGAGAGGCGGAGGAAGATCCGCACTTCGCCGGCATCGATGTCGCTGAGCGACTTGGCCGCCATGCTGCCGAAGGTCGCGGTGAGCGTCTCGGAAGCGGTGGACGTGCTCGGCGTGTCGAGCCGGGCGCGTGCCACCTCGGTGCCGTTGCTATTGATCTCCGTGGCGGCGATCAGCGTGGTGGAGCCCCGCTTGAGCAGGAGCGTGGTCGTGTTCAGCGCGGCGTCGGAGGCGTCGGTGAAGTAGGTTTCCACTTCCCACGCGAGCCGCTCCACGCATTGTCCGGTGGTGAGGTCGAGGATGTCGATCACCTGGGCGGTGTTGGCCGTCGTCTCGGTGAGGTCTTCGTGCGTGAGCACGATTTCGTGATTGAATCCGTGGGCCGCTTGGGTCTCGATCGGCAAAACATTGATTTTCATTGGGTAGCTATTGAGTTTGGCTTGTCGGGTTCCGTTCGTTTATTCGTCGGAAGGCTTGATGAGGATGTGCGAGCGCACATCCCCGGCGTGGAAGGCGCCGATGAAGGCGAGCAATTCGCGCGGGCCGCCGCCGGCATCCGCGAGCGGGGTGCGTTTCGCGCCGGTCCCGTGCGGGAGCCACGTGAGCTGCTCCATGTCGAGGATGTAGCCGCGCTTGGAGCTGGGCAGGAAGTCGTCGATGATCAGCTCCACGGAGCCGAAGCTCGACTCGTAGAAGCGGATGCCGCGCCGGACTTCGCGCTTGCTCGTCTGGTTGCTCATGTTGCGAAACGTGGTCGTGTGGCTGGACACGTCCGGGAGATAGTTCTCGAACCGGTCGAACCGGCGCTGGATGTCCGTGCCGACGAGGGCGAGCAGCTCCATCGAGTTGCCGGTCAGTTCGCGGCGGGATTGGAGGAGGTCGTTAATGTCGTTCTCGTCGAGGTTCGCGAGGGTATCCGTGAAGCGCTGGTCGCTCGGGATGCGGATCTCGGTCGGGATGGGTTTGTCGGCCATGCTGTCGCCGGAGGCGCTGAGCAGGTAGCCGAGGCCGCCCATGCGCGAGCCGAGGCCGGGCGAGCCCTCGTCCGCGGCGCTGGCGGTGGAGCTGAGGGCGCGGGCTTCCACGTCCTTCATGATCTCCTTGCCGTAGTCGAGCCGCAGCTTGGCCATCTGGTCCGGCACGGCGGCGTCTTCCACCACGTCCTGCGATTGCTGCCCCACCTTGTAGGTGCGGCGGAACTCCTGGGCGCGGATCTCGACTTCCTTGCGCGGGCCGCCGCCTTCATAGGCGGTGACATCCTCGCCGTCGGTCGCACCGGCCGACTTGCGGGCGGGTTTGATCTCGACGAAGTATTTATGATCCATCTGCGTGAGCTTTTTGCCCTTGCGGATGCGGGTGATGAGCGGCGTTTCCTCGGGATTCGCCGCGCATAGGATGACGTTGGCAAGCGACGGACGCTTGCTCGGGATGTTGCTGATAGTAAGGCCTCCGGCCATGGTGTTTTAGTAGTTTGGTGTTGCTTGGTTTTCGGAGACGGGAGTGTTGAAAGGGGTCAGACAGCGGCGGCGCTGAGGATGAGCATGTCCTCCTCGGAGGCGGTGCCGGAATCGAGGCGGTTGCTGGCTTGGTCGAGCCGGGCCTGGCTCACCGGCATCCCGCCGATGGCGCTGCCACCGATCGGGGCGGCGGGGGCGAGCGGGACGCTGCGCCCGGCCTGTGTCTGCACCTCGGGCGGCTTCGGCACGATCGTCAGCGCGGGCGCCTTGGCGGCTTTCGTGCCGGCGGCCTTGGGCTTGTTCGCGAGATAGCCAGTCGTCAGGTCGCGCACGATGAGCGGCCACGCGGGGAATCCGCGAAACTCTGGATATTCCTTGAGGAAGGCCGTGAAGGTCTCGCCCTCGGGTGTCTTCGCGTCGAGCATGGCGGGCGCGGTCTCGCGCACCTTGCCGAGCGCGCCGGCTTCCACCTGCATGAATTGGCGGCGGTGCGGGATGTGATCGGTCAGCATCGCCTCGCCGAGTTCGTGCAGCTTGGCCGTCTGCTCGGGCGTGTAAAACGGGGCCTCGGTCAGCGGGGCGGCGTTGCGCCCGGCGAGCGCGGCCTCGGCGCGTTCCATGAGGTTGGCCAGCGGGAGCGGCAGCTCGCCGCCGTCGCGGTTGGCAAAGGCCCACGTGCGCAGTTGCTTCGCCGCATCGGCGAGCAGGGTAAATTGATCTTCGCTGGCGATGGTCGCGAGCGGCTGGCCGGGCAGCGGGGAAGTGAGTGGCGGCAGCGAGACGGGGGCGGGTTCTGCGGGGGCGGCTTTGCTGGCGGCGAGTTCCGCCTCGAGCCGGGCGATCTTCGCCTCGGGCGTTTCCTCTGCCGGCGTTTCCTCCTCCGCGGGCGGTTCGTCGGTGCTCGCCGCCGGTGCAAGTTCCTCCGCTTCCACCGGCGGCGTCTCCGCGCCGGGCTCCTGCGCAGGAGCGGGCTCGATCCCAAGGTCGGTGTCGCTCACCCCCGCTTCGCGGGCGGCGGCGATCGTGAAGTCGTCGGCTTCGCTGCTCGCGGCAGAGAAGAAGCCGGTGACGGTGCTGGCAGGTGGCGGTGGCAAGGTGGCGGTGGACATAAGACGGGTGTGCGGCGCGCATTTGCGCACCCCGTCCGCCGCCCGCCAAGAGGCTGCCTATTGAAACCCCACCAAACTCCCCCAAACTCCCCCAAACTCCCCC
>VFKT01000265.1 GCA_009885395.1 Deltaproteobacteria bacterium
AGGTGGTATCCACGGCGGGTCCGTCCACTCCGGTCGAGATCCTTGGCCTCGGTGGTGTCCCCGACGCCGGGGATTCGTTCGCGGTGGCCCGCGACGAATCGAGTGCGCGTGAGATCGCCAGCCAGCGCCAGACCAGGCACCGCGACCGCGAACTCAGTAAATCGACCAAGGTTTCGTTGGAAGATTTCCATCGTCAAACCAGCGGTAACAAAGTCAAGGATCTGCAGATTGTCCTCAAGGTCGACGTGCAGGGTTCTGGAGAAGCGCTCCGCGAAGCCTTTGGGCGACTGTCGAACAACGAGGTCCAGGTTTCGGTTCTCCATTCCTCGGTAGGAGGAGTGACCGAGTCCGATGTGCTGCTCGCAGCCGCATCCAATGCCATCGTGATCGGCTTCAACGTTCGGCCGGAAGGCAAGGTGTTGGCTCTCGCCGAACACGAAGGCGTCGATATTCGGCTCTATACGATCATCTACGACGCCATTGGAGAGGTTCGCAAGGCACTCGAAGGGTTGCTGGCGCCCACCTATCGCGAGAAGACCGTCGGCCGGGCCGAAGTCCGGCAGGTTTTTGGTATTTCGGGGGCAGGCACCATCGGTGGTTCCTCGGTCACCGATGGCAAGGTGCTGCGCGGCGCCCCGGCTCGTCTCCTGCGCGATCATGCTGTCGTGCACGAGGGGAAGGTGGGCAGTCTGCGCCGCTTCAAGGAAGATGTTCGCGAGGTGACGTCCGGCTACGAGTGTGGCATCGGATTGGTGGGGTTCAACGACCTGAAACCAGGGGACATCATCGAGGTCTACGAACTCGAAGAGGTCGCCCGCAAGCTGATCCCGTCCGAGAGTCCTCGCACCAGCGCAGCGGCTTTCTGAACGCCGATAAGCGATCGTGGCTCGAGAGACCCGGGAAAAGAGCGGGCGCAGCAGTGAGGAGTCCTCGCGGCGCTTGGCGCGTGTCGGAGGCGAAGTCCGGGAAGTGATTGCAGAGTTTCTGCGTCGGGGACTCGACGACCCAAGGCTTGATGGCGTGGCTCTCACCAGGGTCCGGGTCTCGCCGGATCTTCGTCAAGCGTGGGTGTCCTATACCCTGCTCGGTCTAAAACCCGACCGAGAGGCCGCGCAGCGTGGTCTAACGCGTGCGGCGGGCCTGATCCGGCGGACGCTCGGAGAGCGTCTGGAGATGCGTCATACGCCGGCGTTGAAGTTCAGCTTTGACGAAGACCTGGCCGAAGCCGAGCGGCTCGATGCCTTGATCCGCGACCTGCCCCGCCAGGAGGAGGAATGAGAGCCGGTCTTCTTTTGGTGGACAAGCCATCCGGTCCCACCTCGGCAGAGGTCGTTCGTCGCGTCAAGGCCAGACATCGACCGTCGGCCCTGGGCCATCTGGGAACCCTTGATCCCATGGCAACCGGCATTCTGCCGCTTTGCTTTGAGGGTGCGACCCGACTTGCTCCTTTTCTGCTTGCCGAAACCAAGGGCTACCGGGGCTCGATCCAACTCGGAGTTCGGACCGATACCCTCGACGTCACCGGTAAGATTCTGGAGGAAGTTGCTCTGCCGTCCTTCGAAGCTGTGGCTCTCGGCGGAATCGCGGAAAAGCTCTGCGGTCCGCAGATGCAGCAACCCCCGATGTTTTCCGCGGTTCGCGTCGGTGGCCGTCGTTTGCACGAATTGGCACGTGCCGGCATCGAGGTCGAACGGCCGGCCCGCGAGATCCGGATCGATACGCTTGAACTCGAGTGGTTGGATCGGGTCGGCGGTCTGATTTCGTTCCGGGTGGATTGTTCCAAGGGCACCTATGTCCGGGTGCTGGCCGAGAGCATCGGCGCCGGGCTTGGCGTGCCGGCGGCCCTGGCCTCGCTTGAGCGCTTTCGCGTCGGGGCCTTCGAACTCGACGAATGTATCTCGCTTGAGGCAGTGCTCGAGAGGAGCACCGAGGAGTTGCCATTGTTGACGCCCGCCGAGGCCTTGCGGGGCTCTCGTCGGCTGACGGCTTCGCTTGAACTCGCGGGCCGGATCGCGGCCGGACAGCGGGCGGCCCTGAACGAATTGGCTGCGCCTGAGCCGTCCGAGGATGTGGGCTGTATCATGAGCCCCGCCGGGCGTCTGGTTGCGGTCGTTCGCGCCAGCGCTGGTGCCTGGTCCCTGGCGCGGGTACTGGAGCGCGAACCCGCGGAATAAACTTCGGCGGCTCTCCGTCTTTACAGGAGAATCGTCCGATGTTAGTTATGCCTTCGAAACAAGGTACTGGAGGAATTCGAAGTGGCGTTGGCCTCTGTGCGAAAATCGGAAGTTGTCGAGAGTTATCGGCGACAGGATACAGACACCGGATCGCCGGAGGTGCAGGTTGCGCTCCTTACGGAGCGGATCAAGGGCCTGACGGAGCATTTCGGAACCCACGCGAAGGATAATCATTCGCGGCGCGGTCTGCTTCGGATGGTAAGTCAGCGTAGGCGACTACTCGACTATCTCAAACGAGAAGATGTCGGTCGCTACAAGACCCTGATCGAACGGCTCGGTCTCAGGCGCTGAAGCCTTCTCTGGCTCCACCCGCAGACGTCCCTTCGCAGGAGCGCGCCAATGTCGCGCGCGAGAAAGTGATTCATGCAAGCGAAGTTGGTTGAGGTGGAACTCGGCGGTCGTACGTTCTCGATCGAAGTGGGGCGGTTGGCCAAGCAGGCCGGCGGTTCGGCACTCGTTCGTTACGGCGACTCGGTGGTGTTGGTGACGGCGACTGCGGCCTCTTCGGCCCGTGATGGCGTCGATTTTTTGCCACTGACGGTCGATTATCAAGAAAAAACCTTTGCTGCCGGCAAAATTCCGGGCAGCTTCTTTCGGCGCGAAGCGCGCCTCGGCGATAGTGAGATCCTCACCTCGCGTCTGATCGATCGGCCGCTCCGGCCGCTCTTCCCTGACGCGTGGCGCTTCGAGACCCAGGTCATCGCGACCGTGCTCTCGGCCGAGAAGGACGCGGGCACTGACGTCATGGCCCTTGTTGGCGCCTCTGCTGCGTTGATGGTCTCTGATATCCCATTTGACGGACCGATCGCTGGCGTCCGGATCGGGCGCG
>VFKT01000269.1 GCA_009885395.1 Deltaproteobacteria bacterium
ATCCACGTGCCGACGAGCTTGAGAAGAGCGACATCAATATCATTGTGGCAGGCAGCCGGGACGCCGTCGTGATGGTTGAGGGTGGAGCCGAGATCGTCTCCGAAGCGATCGTGGTCGATGCTCTTTTTGAGGCGCATCAAGCCCTGCAGCCACTCCTCGATCTCCAGCTCGAACTGCAGAAAGCACTCGGCAAGCCCAAGCGTGCCAAGCCGGTGCACGTCATCGATGCCGCAATCCAGTCGCGCACCGACGAAGTGGGCCGCCCGCTGATGGCCGGAGCCTTGGCCGAGCCCGCCAAGATTGAGCGTTATGCCAAGTTTGACGTGGCAAAAAAGGCCGTCGTCGAGAAATTGGCTGTCGAATTTCCGGGTCGCGAGAAGGAAATCAAAGAAGCCTTTGGCGACCTCAAGTATCGCGCTGTTCGCACGATGATCGTGAAGCAGAAGAAGCGGCTCGACGGTCGCGATCTCACCACGGTTCGACCCATCGATTGCGCCGTCGGCCTGCTGCCGCGAGTACATGGCTCGGCTCTCTTTACCCGGGGCGAGACCCAGGCTCTTGTGACCACCACGCTCGGCACCGAATCGGACAGCCAGAAAATCGACGCTCTACTTGGGGCCAGCTACAAGAAGTTTTTCCTGCACTACAATTTCCCAGCCTACAGCGTCGGCGAGACGCGCCCCTTGCGGGGACCGAGCCGCCGCGATGTGGGACACGGAGCCCTCTCGGAGCGCTCCATCCGTCCGGTCCTCCCCAAGGGCGACGACTTCGCCTACACGATCCGCATCGTCTCCGAGGTCCTCGAGTCCAATGGCTCTTCCTCGATGGCGACGATCTGTGGCGGCATTCTATCGCTGCTCGACGCCGGCATTGAAATCGCGGCACCAGTTGCAGGCATCGCGATGGGTTTGATCGTCGAGGGCAAGGACGTCGCGATCCTGACTGATATTCTCGGCGACGAGGATCACCTCGGCGACATGGACTTCAAGGTTGCGGGTACGGCCGAGGGGATCACCGGGCTTCAGATGGACATCAAGGTCGCAGGCGTGTCGCGTGAAGTGATGGCCGGGGCTCTTGAGCAGGCTCGCACGGGCCGGCTCCATATCCTGAGCGAGATGGCGAAATGCCTGCCGGCTCCCCGCGAAACGATGTCGCAATGGGCGCCTCGCATCGAAACCCTGAAAATTCCGGTCGATCGCATTCGGGATCTGATTGGGCCGGGCGGCCGCGTGATTCGTGGGCTCCAGGAGGCCACCGGCTGCTCGATCAATGTGGAAGACGATGGAACCGTCAAGGTGGCTTCGTCGGACGCCGAGGCGATGCGCAACGCGATCGACAAGATTCGCGGCGTCACCGCAGAGGCCGAAGTGGGCCGGGTCTACGACGGCCGGGTGCGCAAGATCGTCGAGTTCGGCGCCTTTGTCGAAATTCTTCCTGGCACGGACGGGCTCCTTCATATTTCCCAGATTTCCAAAGAGCGCATTCGGGCGGTTTCCGATGTTCTTTCCGAAGGCGACGAAATCCGGGTCAAGGTTCTCGAGGTCGACCGCAGTGGCAAGATTCGCCTCTCGCGGCGAGAGGTGATCGAGGACGAGGAGTCCGAGGGCGCGTGAGCAACGAGACTAAGGGGGAGCCGGGAGTGCGCCGGACGTGTCTCGCCAACGGCATCCGCCTCGTCACTGAAAAGCTGCCGACATTCCAGTCGTCAGCTCTCGGTTTCTGGATCCAGACCGGCTCGCGGGACGAGAGTGCTTCCGACGGCGGCATCTCGCATTTCGTCGAGCATCTGCTCTTCAAGGGCACGAAACGTCGGGATGCGCGTGCGATTGCGGAGGAAATCGAGACGGTCGGTGGGCACCTAAACGCCTTCACCTCGCGCGAGGTCACCTGTTACCACGCGCGCGTGCTGGCCGAGCATAACGACATCGCCGTGGATGTGCTCAGTGACGTGCTCTGCAATTCGACTTTTCCCGAAGCCGAAATCGAGCAGGAACGAACCGTGATCTTGGCCGAAATCGCCGAGGCCGAAGATTCGCCGGAGCAGCTCGTCCACCAGCTTTTTGACGAAACCTTCTGGAAGGGCGGCCCGCTCGGACGGCCGATCTGCGGCACGCGCCAGAGCGTCGAATCTTTCCAGCGCACTGATTTCAAGCGCTATGTCGATGGCCGCTATGGGCCGGATCGAATGGTGGTCACCGCAGCAGGCGAGATCGATCATGATTGGTTGGTCGGTGCGATTTCGGAAGCTTTCGGCGACAAGGGGCCGGCAACGACACCGCTGGAAAGGGGGTCGGCGGAATCGCAGGCCGGCTTGTTCGTTCACGAGCGCCCCGCCGAACAGGTTCAATTGGTGATGGGATTGCCCGCCGTGCACGCCACCGATCCGCGCCGTTTCGCCGCGCGCGTCCTGAGTTGCGCACTGGGCGAAGGCATGAGTTCCAGGCTCTTCCAGGAGGTGCGCGAGATCCGCGGGCTGGCGTACAGCATTTATTCTTTCCTTGAGACACATGAGCACGCGGGTCATCTGGGTGTTTATGGCGCCATGGCCGCCCACGCCGTGCCCGAGGCGGTCGAGGTGATCCGGGGGATCTTCGAGCAGGTGCGACGCGAGGGCCTCGAAGACCGCGAGATCACCCGGGCACGGAACCAACTCCTGGCCGGCCTGCATATGGGACTTGAGAGCACCGTCAGTCGGATGCAGCGCCTGGCGATGAACGAACTGTATTTTGGGCAGCAGGTCGAACTCGATATCGTTCGTGCTGAAATCGCGAAAGTTGACGCTGCTGCGATCGGCGAAGTTGCCGAATTCGTACTGAACGATGAAGCCTTGAATGTCACGCTGCTCGGGCCGGTTGGCACGCAGCGACCCGATCTCGGCCGACTTCCCGCAGCCCTGGTCCAAGCATGAGTTCGACCGGGGTCGAAGTGGCCCTCTGGAGCGTTCGGCAAGGCCGGGCTCCTGCCGAGCCGCAGTATATGACCGCCGGGGCCGCCGGTTGCGATCTCGAAGCAGCGATCGACCAGCCCCTGACGATTCCCATACTCGGTCGGGTGCTGGTCCCGACTGGCATTGGCATCGCTTTGCCCCCGGGTTTCGAAGGGCAGATTCGCCCGAGAAGCGGTCGGGCCCGACAAGACGGATTGTCGGTGCTGAACTCTCCCGGCACGATTGATTCCGATTATCGCGGCGAGATCCGGGTGCTTCTGGTGAATCTGGGCGGGACAGCCGTACTCATTGCCCCCGGCGACAGGATTGCGCAGTTGGTGATCGCTCCCGTCGTGCGGGCCCGGTTCCGGGTGCTCGAGGGGCCGCCCCCCGAAGTGGACAATGCTCGCGGTAGCGGTGGATTTGGCCATACCGGCCGTGCCGGCGTCGCCGTGTCTTTGCTGCCACCTGGGTGAACCATGCGTTGGGGTATCGTTCGATTCCCCGGCTCATTTGGAGCAGAGGATTTCGCTGAAGCCGTCTGTCCGCAGCCGGCTTCCGGGGATGTTGCCGTGTTCATCGGCCATCTTGAGGCTGACCTGCCGGATGTGGAGGTCGTCGTCCTCCCTGCCGGGATGGCCTTTGACGATCTGCCGCGCGTCGGCGTGTTGGCGGCCCGAAGTCCGGTCCTCAGCGCAATCCGGCGCTTTGCCGATGCTGGCGGTCTGGTGGTCGGGTTGGGGAACGGTTTTCAGATCCTCTGCGAGGCGGGTTTGTTGCCCGGTCGCTTTGACGAGAACGCCTGTGGCGGCTTCCTCGCCCGACCGGTTCGGCTGCGTGTCGAGAACGTCGCCAACCCTCTTGTCAATCGCGGTAATGTAGCGGATCGGCTCTGGCTGCCCATGGCGGCACGTCACGCCGCTTGGCGCGGTGAAAAGGGCGACCTGGAAAGCCTTGAACGCAATGGTCGAATCATCCTGCGCTACGATCCCCTGGCTTCCGGATTGTTGGGAGAGGACCCCATCGGTGCCGAGGGCGGTGTTGCCGCTCTGACGAACCATGCCAGCAACGTTGTCGGGGCGATGGTGAACCCCGAGTATGCCGCCTTGCCACGCGATCGGGCCTTTGGGCTTTCGTCCGACGGAAATATCCTTTTCGAATCGCTGCGTGCCTGGGTTTCCCTCAGCGCAGGCCGGGAGAGTTCCTCTCGATGATTGACCCCGGACCAGACTCAGCCGGAGGGGCGCGGGTTTCGGGTCGCCCAGGAGAGGCCCGTTCGCCCGCGCTGACCGCCGAACGGGAAGGGGCGCTGGCCCTGCTCTGGGCACCTGGCTTAGGAGACGGTCAGGCGGCGGAATCGCTGGCACTCGATGCCTCGGGAGTGGGGCTCATTTCCGATCCACAGCAGGAACTGACGGCCTTGCTTGAAGTGTTGCTCCTGCAATGCGCACGAAATATCCGGACTCTTGGCCTCGCTCTGGCGATCCACGAACCCGCTTCAGAGCAGACAGGCGGACGCGACCTGGACCTCGTCAAGCGTATTTCCGAACGGTTGAGGCGGATCGCGGTGCCCTTGGTTGGGCTCAAGATCATACCCGGCTCCTCAAGCGAAGGGGGTCTGCGGCTTGATTTCATGGCAGTGGGCCGACGAACGGCCGCGCTTCAGACCGAAGGGATTGGGCTCTGGTTTGTTGACGTGCCCGACACGGGGGGGGTGGTCGAACTGACGGCGCTCAACGATCTGCGCCGAGCACTCAGCCAGGTGCCGCGCGGCGGAATCGGGTTTGTCGTTTCGGGCCGTGATCCCATCGGCGACCTTCGCTTGCAATGCGCTCGTCCGGGGTTCGGCGCCCATCTGGACCAAGCGTTCCTCGCCGAGCTGCCGACCCTGTTGCGACCGGATGCGCTGGGGTTGATCGTCTCGGTTGAAGAGCATGAGGTGAAGAATTTGCGTGCTGCTCTCGCGGCAATCGGGCTTGGGCTTCGCTTGGCGGGATCGCCCACCGGCACAACTGGGCTCGACCTGGTCCCGGCCGAGAGATCACAAACGAGCTTGTTTTCCGGGACGCCCACGGCTGTTGCGGAACTGCCGTTGTCGCCGACGGATCTGGGCGAAGAGGCCAGTGGCAGACTCACCGATCTGCCGGAGCCAACCGACTACGAAGCGGTCTTTCTTGAGCTGAGTGCCTTGCCCTGGATCGCCTCACCGCGAGCTCTGTGGGACCGATGCGATCGTTTTGTCGGTTTGCGCCACGATCCGGCCGTCGATGCGGGTGCCACGCTGATCGATGCCCGCGGCGAGGCGGCTGAGATCGCCCTGGCGGTGGCAGCAGCACCGCGCGCCTCATCCGCCGACCCTTATCTCGGCGGCTGCATCGCCGTTGCCGAGGCCGTGCGCAAACTCGCGGCGCGTGGTGCCCGCGCGGAGGCTCTCGGCGTCTGTTTCCGCACCCGCGGGGCGACGCTTGCTGCCGTGAGCGAGGGACTCAGGGATGCGACGCGAGCCTACGGCATCTCGACCATCGACGTGGGTTGGGCCAAGGCACTGGCCCCGGGCAGGCCAGCCGCCGATCCCCTGGTCATGGTTGTCGGCCCGGCCCTGGCGCCGGCGCCCGCCACCTGGATCTCGCGCAGTGGCGAGATCGTCGTGCTGCTGGGACGCACCCGGGAGGAGTTTGGCGCCTCGGAACTGGTCGGATTGCGGGTTCCGGACGATCTGCCGACCAGCCTGCCCTGGGTCGATTTCGATGCCGAACGGCGCCTTGTGGCCGCAACACTCGCCGCAGTTGCCGGAGGCATGGTGTCGGCGGCGCAATCGGTCGCGGCCGGCGGCCTGGCGATGGCGCTGTTGGCGCTCTGTGCGTCGGCCCCACCGCAGGTATCAGGCTTGGGTCTGAACATCCGCATCGAGGAAGGCATGCGACCGGACGGCTTCCTTTTCGGAGAGAGCCAGGCCCGCATGGTGCTGGTCGTCCCCACGCATCGCCTGGTCGAACTGCGTGACATCGCCCAGCGCCACGAAGTTCCCCTTCTTGTGCTCGGTGAGACGGGCGGGGATGTTCTACGCGTCGCAGGCCTTCTCACCGTTGCGGTCGAGAGCTTGCAAAGCCATTGGCGGAAGGCTCTAGCAGGGGCGTGAAGGTGCCCTGCCCGTGACCACTTTGCAAGCGACGAATCCGGACCGCTTTCATGAGGAATGCGGCGTCGTCGGCATCTTCGGGCATCCGGAGTCCGCGAATCTGGCGTACCTCGGACTCTATGCCTTGCAGCATCGAGGCCAGGAGTCCTGTGGCATCGTTTCTTCCAATGGCAGCGCCCTCATTTCCCATCGCGGGCTCGGTCTGGTCGCCGATGTCTTTGACCCCGAGGTGATCGGGCGGTTGGTCGGCGATAGTGCCATCGGTCATAATCGATACGCGACGCATGGCGAGACCGCCTTGAAGAATGCGCAGCCCCTGGTCGTCGAGTACGCCGGAGGCCCTCTCGCCGTGGCGCATAACGGCAACCTGGTCAACGCGATGGAGATGCGGGCCATGCTCGAGGCCCGCGGTGCGATTTTTCAGTCAAACTCAGATACCGAAGTCGTGATCCATCTGATCGCGCAGAATGGCCCAGGCGATCTCGTGGAGAGCATCGTCAGTGCCCTTGAGCAGGTGCGCGGGGCCTACTCGCTGGTGTTTCTCTCCAGAGACCGGCTGATTGCGGTCCGCGACCCCTTCGGTTTCCGGCCGCTGGTGCTGGGGCGGGTTCGCGATGCCTGGGTGGTCGTTTCCGAAACCTGCGCGCTCGATCTAATGGATGCGGAATACGTGCGCGAGATCGAGCCAGGAGAAATGGTTGTCATCGATGCCGATGGCGTCCATTCGATGCACCCCTTCCGGCCCGAGGAGCGCCGGGCGTGCGTCTTTGAATACGTCTACTTCGCTCGCCCGGATAGCCGGGTCTTCGGTCGCACGGTTTATCCGGTGCGCGTCAATCTCGGTCGGCAGTTGGCCCGCGAGACCGGGATCGAGGCCGACCTCGTGACCCCGGTCCCAGACTCAGGCGTGCCCGCTGCATTGGGATACGCCCAGGAATCCGGGATTCCGTACCAACTCGCCCTGATCCGGAACCATTACGTCGGGCGCACCTTCATCGAACCCACGGAATCGATCCGGAATTTTGGTGTTCGCGTCAAGCTTAATGCTGTTCCCGACATACTGAAAGGGCAGCGGGTGGTGGTGGTCGAC
>VFKT01000389.1 GCA_009885395.1 Deltaproteobacteria bacterium
AGCCTGCCGGACGCATACGGGAGGACGCATCCCGGCGCATCCGACCGTCATGGCCTGCTGGGACAGCGACCGGCTGGATCTGCCGCGGATTTTCGGCGTGCGAGTGCGACCGGAATGGCTCGGGACGGCGGCCGCCCGCGATCCCGCCACGGTCAAGTGGGCCACGCAGCGGGCGAAGGAGAGAGCATTCCCGTGGTCGGATCTGTTTGCAGAGCCGGATCTCGCGCAGTTTGTGGCGGAGCGATAGCGCAGTCCGCGAACCTCTGCGCCACTTCATTGTGAACCTGTTCTGGCGGTGCCGTATTTCTACTACCGTTTTGGACGGAGGTTTTTCGGGAGCCCGGCTCGACACTTCATACAAAACTCCAGAGTGCCGTCGTCGATGGTGGCGTTGGAGTCGTTTTCCACTTCCCCGCACATGACGCAGTCGGCGTGATCGTAAGGCATGTCGTCGAGCCCGAAGGCGTGACCAAGCTCGTGAATCGCAATCCCGCTCATTCTTCCAACCAGCCTATCCGGTTCGGGATCGTCGGCGCGCATCGGTTCGATGCCCATGGTTCCCGCACCGAGGCCGAGCCACGCCAGGCCAAACAGAAAGTTAAAGTGCTTGTTGAGGGTGATATTGTCCTCCGTCACGCAGAGATTGGCCAGCACGCCCCTTGTGCGCCTGTCTTTCATTTGGTTGATCAAAACCGTGGCCGACCTGCCGTTCCAGTCCGGACGCAGCGAGGGGCGCTCGTCGATGAAGCAGGGCTGGATGATCACAGGGCAGCCAAACGCGACGCGAATGCACGCCACCACGGGGCCGAGTAAGCCGTCTTCGATGTCGCCCAAGCGCCAGATGGCAATCTTGTCGGTGGCATCGAGAATGAGCGGTTGGTCGCACCCGCTGCACGCCTGGGCGTCAATCGGGTGGCAGAGGTTGCAGTGTTCGCAAAGGTTGTGGTCGTTCTTCATGGTCTATCGGTGCGGTGGTTTGATCCGGCATAACGGACGCTAAACCATTCCCACGCTGATGCGTCCATCGGGAAAAGGAGTCAGGCGAAAATGGCCCTCAATTAAGGGCAGGAACGGCGGTCGGTTTCCGAGGTTTGCCTTTGCTATCACGGGAGCTGTGGTTGCAGAAAGCACGGCCGTCTGG
>VFKT01000297.1 GCA_009885395.1 Deltaproteobacteria bacterium
AGTGAGCCACGCACCACCAGCGGCCGTGCCTCGTGGGCGCCCGGGCTGGACATGGTGAGGCCGGCGATCAAGAGACCGAAGGCGACGACGTAGAAGGGCAAGGGCAACGACACGTTCATATTGCCAAATTGACCGAACGCCGATTTGCCCAACCAGAGCGGGAACTCCAGCCAGGCATCCTCCCGCGCGAAGGCCGTCTTCATCACCGCAGCATGCTCGGCCAGCCAACGCTGGTAGCCTTCAAGTCCGAGCGGATCGCCGCCGCGCCGCAACCCATTCCAGACAAGCGGCGGCACGCCCACGATCAGACCGATCACCAGACCGCGCAAGGCAGCGATCAGCCGGGCGCGGCGCTGCAAAACAGCCCACAACACCCAAAGCCCGGTCGTTGGCAGCAGAAACCAGCCCGAGAGTTTGCCCGTCAGCACCAGACCGCCGGCGAATCCGAGGGTTTTCAGGCCGGTCTCGCCCTCCCCGGCTCGCGCCCAGCGCGCCACGGCGGCACAGCAAAGGGCGCCTGCCAGCAGGGTCCAGCTATCGGCATTTACGTAGGCCGAGAGAAAGATCGCCTGCGGGTAGAGCGCAGCAACCAGTCCACCCACGGCGGCCGCGCGACGCGAACCCGTCCAGCGCCCGCTGGCAAACATCAATACCGCCACGGTCAAGGTGCCGAGAAGGACGCTGCCCAGCCTCGCCGGCAAATGCCCGCGAGCTTCCGGGTCCAGGCTTGGCAGACGCTGCAGGGCAGAGCCATCGAGGCCAATCAGGGACGCAGCCGCCTTGAGCGTAGCGTGGACGGAATACTGAATGGGCGGGAAATTGGCGTAGACCGAGCTGGTCTCTTCCGGCCAACGGGGCACACGCCCCTCGGCGAGTTGCCGGACAATGCGGAAATGATCCATTTCGTCGGGGGCACAATTTCGATCTTGCGTACCAACCCCGAAGGGAATGGCCCATGCCGCGACCAGCCGAAGCACCAGGGCAAGGGCCACGATCGAAGAGGCCACTGCGGGCCTGGGAAAACTGGTCAGCACGCCCGACCCACCCCATGCCGCAGCCACCCGAAATCAGATTGCGTCGACATCGTCAATCAGCGGGAAGCGTCGGATCGGCCGGCAGCAACCGCGCCGCCGCGCGCGGGAAACGTAACTCGACTTTTGTTCCCACATCGAGTCTCGGGTCGCGATCAACCGCAGGCGCGTGCGCCACCAGCGAGCGCCCCGCCTCGACCTCAAGACTGCAACGGAGAACCGGCCCTTGAAAGACGATCCCGCGCACCGTTGCGCGAAGCGCGAGTTCGTCGCCGGGTAACGGCATGGTCGGGCCGAGACACAGCCGCAAACGCTCCGGTCGCACCATCAATGCCGCCATCTCACCGACCTTGGGCTCAAACCCGTCGAGGCCAACGGCCAGCGTCCGGGAGTCGCCGACCTCCAAAGTGGCCGAGCCCCCGGCCACCGCCACCACCCGCACCGGCAGCAGGTTGGCAATGCCAATGAAGCGGGCCACGAACGCGGTCCTGGGTCGTTCGTAGATCTCCTCGGGCCCGCCCACCTGCTCGATTCGACCGCCGCGCATCACCGCGATCCGGTCGGACATCGTGAGCGCCTCCTCTTGATCGTGCGTCACGAAGACGAAGGTGATGCCCACCTCGCGCTGGATCCGTTTCAACTCAAGCTGCATCGCCCGGCGGAGTTCGAGATCCAGCGCCGAGAGCGGCTCGTCGAGCAGAAGGGCCACGGGCGCATTGATCAGGGCTCGAGCCAAGGCGACGCGCTGGCGTTGTCCGCCCGAAAGCTGATGCGGTCGGCGCTCGGCCATTTCCCGCAAGCGCACGACCTCGAGCATACGCGAAACCCGCGTCTCGATTTCGGCTGATGGCAGGCCGGCAATGCGCGGGCCGAAGGCGACGTTCTCACGCACCGAAAGATGGGGGAAGAGGGCGTAATTCTGGAACACTGTATTGACGTGGCGCCGATAGGGCGGCACGCCACCCACCTCACGGCCTTCGAGCAGAAGCCGCCCTTCGGTGGCGTCCTCGAAGCCGGCGATCATGCGCAGCATGGTCGTCTTGCCACAGCCCGAGGGACCGAGCAGGGAGAAGAACTCACCCTGGCGGATCTCGACCGATACCCCATTGACAGCCACGAAATCGCCGAAGCGTTTCGTCACACCCTCAAAGGCGATGACGGCCCCACCGCTCGCCAGACCGTTGCCACCGCCCAGTTTCGTCCCCTCCCCTGTTCTGCCGCGCGATTAGCGCGGCACCCGCTCGATCGCCAGACCCGTATCCGGGTCGATCTCGAAGCCGCGTTCCCGATTCGCATAGACCCGACGCGGTATAGCCGCGAGTTCGATCGCGGTGCGGGCAATCGCCTCCTCGAACCATTTGGGATTCGCGGCAATCGTCTCGCGCACCGGCCCCTCCAGATACGCCTCGACGATGGGCGTGCGCGGGTAGTACCGGCGGAAGACGTCCCACCGGAAAATCCGCCGCAAGCGGCCCAGATCCTTGGGCCCGGTGGGCAAGGGCAGCAAGGCAACATCTGTTTTGCCGGCGGCCGCCCGGGCTTCGAGCCGGTCGAGGACCACGTCGAGCGTCGTTTGTAGATATTCGTCGCCCGAAAAAATCTCGAAATCATCGTAGATCAGGTCCATGACGGCGCGCGCTTCCTGGATCGGCAGGCGGGCCTGGCGCTCGCGTCCTACGCGACGGATCAACAGCATGAAGGGATGCGGCCGATCTTCAGTCGCCCGAACTTCCTCCAGCGGTCGAAAATCGGGCTGCGCGTAGGGAAAATGGCGCGGGTCGATCACATCGAAACCGCCGCGGCCGTAGAAGAGGATGCGCTGCAGCGAGAGCCTATCGTCGGGACTGTAGAACTCGACCTCGGCGGCGAGGTCGATCATCATTCCAAAATAACGCCCCGGGGCATCGGGCATGGGCAAGGCGAAGAGGCCGCGCTGGTTCAGGCCGAAAAGGAACTCGACAGCCAGTTCGACCGGTGCGATACGAAGCCAGTAGGTCAAAACACTGCCGCGGGCCTCGGGCAGCATGAAGATATGTGAGAGGTAGACGACGCAGACGTCGGCAGCGTATTTGGCATTGACCAGCACACGCCCGTCGCGGACGCCGCGAATTTCGCCGCTCTTCTGGTCGCGCGCGACGATCAGAAAATAGCGGATGAAAGTGCCCGAGGTCGGGCTTGGCGAGAAGCGGTCGTAGAGCAGCATCTCGCGCACGACATCCTCGGTCTCCATCTCGCCGGCCGGACCGAAAGCGTCCCAGAGGATCTGCCAGGCTTGATGAAAATCGGGGTGGTCGGGATGCTCGATGCACTCAAGATCATAGCGCCGGGTCTCTCGCTCGATCATTTCGACCAGATCCTGCGCGTAGAGATCCTTCAAACAGAGGCGGACTGAGGTAACGATATCCATGATTGTATCAAACCCGCCACGAGCGCGGACTGCTCCTTTCAGACCAGAATGCCGATCTTCTGGGGGTTCGAGCAAACCGCTCGGGTCAGGCCGAGGCAGAAGCCATGCGGTCGGGCAGCCTCTCCCGCCGGAAACCCGGCACCGGGTTGCGCAACGTCGCGCCGCGGGAGGTCGCCTACCGCCCGTGGGAGATTGATTGCCGCCCTTGAGAAGCCGCCGGCCGCCCTTCCCCGCCCACGAGCACGTCGGCCGAGATGCCGATCCCATCTCGAAGGCGGCGGATCATCGGCAGGGTAAGAGGACGCCTGCCGGTGAGCACCTCCGAGACCCGAGCTCGGCTGCCCATGATTTTTCGTCGCCTTGCTTCGCTTCGTCATGGCCCATCACCTCCGACAGGGACTGCACGTCGAGGTTGTCGGACTCGGCATGGGTCCCGACGAACTTGATCCAGACGGTGCGGCCTGGGAACCAGACCTTCACGGCCACTCGGTATTTATTGCCCCCGATGTTGAACACGAACTGTTCGGCGGCCGCGATGCTGGCGTGGGCGTACCGGGCCTTGATGTCCACCATCGAGGTCCACTCCGCTCGATCGATCTCGGCGATCCACGCCTTCAACGGTTGTTCGGCGTCGGCGTGGCCGCCTTCCCGGAAGCCCTTCAAGGCCTTAACCCCGACGATCCTCAACTGCTCCCATCGTGGGAACCAAATCACACCGCTCCCGGGGCGGGATCAAGGGCTCGCTTTCGGGGCTGGAGCAGGCCAATTTTGGCACGGCGGCCCGAGCGGGGTCGATCTTGCGCACGCTGCACACACAGGATGATTTTCTGGTATCTCGTGGCCCTTTTGTGAACCGATCCAGAGAACCTACTCTAATCACAAGCAGGCCCCGGGAATCCGAGGATGTCGGAGAGGCTCTCA